>WQVW01000017.1 GCA_009785655.1 Oscillospiraceae bacterium
TATGCGCATATTGCGCAGCCCAATAGCGTGCGCCGCCTCCACAAATTCCTGGTTGCGTACAGTGAGTATGGATGCGCGCGTAATGCGTATAAAAAACGGTATACTGGCAACACCGACCGCGATGATAAGTTGGGGCAGTCCATTGCCAAGTGCTGTGACGATAACCATGCCCAAAAGTATCCCAGGGATTGATGCCAGTGTGTCACTGGCGCGCATGATAATTTCGTCTGTAAGTTTGCCGTAATATCCCGCGATGGAACCCAGCACAACACCCAAAAGCGCACCCAGTCCTGCTGCGCCAAATCCAATTGCAAGAGAATATCTTGCCCCGTAGATTATACGATAAAACTGATTGCGACCCATAAAATCCAAGCCGAACGGATAGTCTAAACTCGGCGGTGTCAGTCGCTGCATAACGCTGCCTTGGCTGATCATACGCCATGGCATAAACAAAGATACAATCAGCAGGATAAACATCAGTGCAAGTATGCAAAAACCCACCATGGCGCCTTTATTCTTTCTGATGCGATAAAATATCTCCGCCATTTGGCCGCGTTTTTGATATTGCTTGGCGACACTCATGTCGGTTTGAGGCTTTTTATTACTCATGCTGTAACCCGCCTCCTTTGTTTCTTCGTATTGACGTATTGCGATTTTATCCGCGGGTCTATAAACGCGTACAATATATCGACAACCATCTGCACCAGAACGTATAGCACGGTGGTGAGTATAATCGTACCCATGATCGTTGTCGTGTCGCGCGAGAACACAGCTTCGGCCGCCATGCGTCCGATACCGGGCCATGCGAACACAGATTCAACCACAACGGAACCTGCAAGCTGTGCGCAGAAAGACGCACCGGCCGCTGTGATGATCGGAATCCAGGCGTTACCCAGTGCATGTTTTCTGATGACTGTTTGTGACGGCACACCTTTGGCGCTGGCTGTGCGTAAAAAGTCCGCTTTCAATACTTCCAGCATACTTGAGCGTGTTTGCCGTGCCGTGGAAGCCGTCAACGACAGCCCAGAGCATATCGCAGGCATGATAAGGCTGCGCAAAAATTCAATTGGGGTTTCGCCGGCGGCCGCCGCCGGCAGCAATTGTAAGCGCCCGGCGAAAAGCATAATCAACAGAAGCCCTATCCAGAAGACGGGCATACTCATACCTACCAGCGTAAAAACAGTCGCGGCGTTATCCGCGAGCTTCCCGGCGTTTCTGGCTGCAATTATACCCATCGGAACCGCCACCGCCATGCCGATAATCAGTGCCGAAAACGACAGGATCAAAGTATACGGTAGCCTTTGCATAAATGTGGTCCACACGCTGACGCCGGTGAGATCAGACACACCCAAGTCCCCGCGTACCAGATTGCGCATGTATAATCCGTATCTGTAAAACATCGACCGGTCAAGATTGTGTTCCGCCCGCAACACTTCAATGTCTTCAGGCGTAAGTTCTCCACCTTGTGCAATGATGCGATCCACAACGTCACCGGGCGTTACTTCTAATAACGCGAATACGATAAACGACACAGCCACTATGACCGGGATCAGAAGCAGAATTCGTTTTAGAATAAGTCGGGCCATCCTAGCCCCTCCCTTGTTTCTGTAATCAATGAACTTGAAAATTGTCTGGCGATATTCAAGCCGCCGCGAATGCGGCGGAAGCGGCGTGGCCGCTTTGATTAGATTTCATAGGCGATTAAAAGTGAGCTGCCTCGCATTTCACTCGCGGCATGTATGCCGCGCTTAAAAAATGAGACTATTTTAAGTTAATCGACTATGTGTTTGTTTTGTGCCGGGATACCGCCGAAACCGAAAAGCCCGCAATCGCATCCCAAGCGTTAGTGATGGGGGGCGTCTGTCATTGACACCCCCCATGAATCTAGCTGGACTCCTTAGTCAAGAGTCACAAAGATGTTTCTGAAGTCGTGCGCAGAAGGATCTGGATTGAGTCTAATGCCGCCTAAACCATTCACGGCGACGTTACCGAATACGCGCCAGAAAAGGTTCGTAAATGCCATGGATTCTGCCACAAGCTCCTGAACTTCCATGTACATGGCTTCCCTTGCCGCCACGTCACCGGTGCGTCTTGCTTCGTTAAGCAGTTCTGTGACGCGCGGGTTGTTAAACGTTGCCCTGTTTTGTGCGCCGCCGGGGATAAACGCGTGACGTGCACTGCCTGCCGACGGATTGATCAGTGTGAAGAACACAACCATCTGATGGTCGCCGCCGTACACAGCAGAAGCGGAAAGTCCTGGCGGATCTGTTTCATTGATCACAACATTAATGCCAATTTCCTCAAGCTGCATTTGTATGATCGCCGCAGATCTGACAAATGTTGCGATAGCAACGATCAGCTCTACTTCTTCACCGTTGTATGAGCTTCTGGCCAGATATTCACGGGCGAGGTCAAGGTTATGCTCTGGCAATGGAATTGATGTGTTGCGGAACTCCGTGCCAATGCCCCAATACGCACCGTCTGTGAGGTTACCATCTGCCCATAGACCCGCTGAACCGAAAGCGATTTCTTCACGGTTTAAGGCGTGGACGACAGCACGTCTGAAATAGTAGTCACCGGTGATAGAATCATTGAGGTTGAATTGCAGCCCCTGCGGGTCGTTACTGGTTGTGGACAGGATCATAAAGTCAGGGCTGTCGATAAAGCCTTGCATATCTTCAGTCGGCGTACCGAAGCTGAGATGCGCTTCACCGGTTTGCATCATAATGGTACGTGTAGCCATCTCAGGCACGAAGCGCAGGCGCACAAGCTCAGTCACAGGTGTAGTGCCCCAATAATTCATGTTGCGGCGCAACAACGCATAGTCGTGGCTCACAAACTCTTCAACGGAGTATGCACCTGTGCCGACCCAGAAGCCCGTTTCCGGATCTTCCGCGATTGCACGCTGATTCAATATGCCCGATGGTGGACGTGTGATAGCGAAGATAAAGTCAACATCAATACCGTCCAGAACGATCTCCAGCGTGTAATCGTCCACTGCGGTTGCTGAAACGACAGGACTCCAGTTGGCTGCGCCGTTAGAACCTAAGCCGTGTTCCTGTGCGTGTTGGATAGTCCATATAACATCTTCCGCTGTGAATGGGTCACCGTTATGGAACGTGACACCTTGGCGCAGATTGAATACAAAGTGCTGATAGTCATCAGTTTCGTAGTTCAATGCCAGACCCGGAACGAATCCTTCACCGGGAACTTGTTCGATAAGTCTGTCATGGATCATTGTCAGAACCCAGTTCGTACTCGTTGCGTTTGCGCCGGGATTGTGCGGATTCAGTACGGCAATGTGGTTATTATCCACAATGATATGTACCTCTTCGGCGAGCCGTGTTTCTTCGTCATCGTCGTCGTCCAGCTCGTCCAGTACCACGCCGCCGGCATCGTCCGGACCTATCACTTCCTGACCTCCATCATACGGATCAGTGGCTGCCGGTGCCGGGTCGTTGCTGGCGCAGGCAGCGATCAGGGCCATGACCATAATGATACCGAGTGCCATGGCTAAAAATCGCATGCTTTTCTTTTTCAATGTTAAATCCTCCATAATTAATGATTTTTGCGTATGTTTTCAGGGACGCACACGTGCAGCGTTTCAACCTGTTTTCTGAAACCTCATGCCGTGATTTTAACAATTATAGCTTAAAACTCCGCAGAAATCAAGAGTTAACTTAGTGATTTTTCACTTTGTGTTGCAAAATGAGTGAGATTCTGCACCTGTGTGCCAGGTGTATCAGCGAAAAGAACAACAGGCTAATTTAGCCGCCGAAATAAACAGCCGCAAGTATTACGATAGCTATATTTATAATCAGCAACAACGGCACGCCGATTTTGAACTTGATGTGCTTTGTTTTATGGCGGAATGCGCACATCCCAAGTAAAGCACCCAATCCACCCATCGCTGCCGCAACCAGCAGAAGTGCTTTTTCACTGATGCGCTGCCGGTTATGCTTTGCCTTATACTTGTCTATACCGTACATGCAGAAAACGATGATATTCCAGATGCCTAAAATTGAAACCACTAAATATATCTTATTCATACTCACTACTAACCTTTTCTATATTTTTGCCTATTATAGCATGGGCGATCGGATGTTTCAACAAAAGTCAAAAACGCAAGCGCAGCACTGCGCCAGACGAGAATTGTTTAAAACTCATGCACACCATCATTATTGAGTCTGCATATGATAAAAGGAAAATTAATTTCAGGAATGGAGGATAACACATTATGGGTATTGGCACGCTTCATGTACGTGTGACCACCAACAGCGGGATAACACCGGTTCCGAATGCAAGTGTGGTCATTGATGATATTTTGGGATATTTGGCACATTCACTGACCACCAACCAAGATGGACTGACTTCAACGGTTGAGCTGTTTGCACCGGTAAAAAATTTCTATACCGACACTTTCGTATCCGGCCCTGCTTACAGCTTATATCAGATCACTGTTTCACACCCCGAGTATAAAACGCAAATTGTGAGAGGTGTCCAGGTGTTCGACGGTGTTGGGAGCATTTTGCCGGTTGATCTCATGCACTTGGGAGGAAATGTTGGATTGACCCAATTGGATATCGTGGATATTCCGCCATCAGTCGTGACACAGGGACGTATATAGCGCAGTTGAATGAGCGGGAAATACATACAATATGGCATCGTCTGACGAAAGGGAGGCGCAATTATTTTGATTGCACCTCCCTTGAACCGGATGGGATGGTTGGTCTCGCGACCTGGGGAGCACTCTTTCGATAGGCATACTCCCCAGGTACTTTATTAACCAAATCTTCCGATATGCCTCGCGGTAGTCCAGGCCACCTTGACTGCGCCCATGATATTTGTTGTGTCGGCGCAGTCGCCGACGTATAAGACCTGCGGTGCACAGTCCGACAGAGTCAGCGCCGCATCGGCATTCGCCTTTTGCCCCGTCGCGTAGATGACGGCATCACAGTGCAATTCAGTGCCGTTATCGAGTGTCACAGCACCGGGTGTGATGCGATTGACCTGGGTGTTGAATCTCGGCTGAATGCCCAATCTGCGTATTTCGCCTGAAAGTGCCATGGCATGCACTCTGTTGCCGCCCGCGCTTATCGTATCGGCGTGCTCGATCAACTCGACTTCACAGCCCAAAGAATGCAGATATACCGCCAATTCACCACCCACAAGTCCTGCGCCGATAATTATGGCTTTTTTACCGGCAAGATTCGGGTTGTTGTATACATCAATCGCGCAAACAGCGTGTTCGATGCCTGCGATGGTCGGCACAATCGGTTTTGCGCCGACCGCCGCGATGATAACGTCCGCATCCTGTGCCCGAGCAAATTCAGGCGTGACTGTGCAGTTGAGACGGAGTGCCACCCCGGCGCGTTTGAGCAATCTTTCCTGTAGTGTGATGTAATCTTTAATGCGTTGCTTGAACGGCACATGCTCTTCACATGCAATACCGCCGCCGAGTCTGCCGTATTTTTCGCACAGCGTGACGACGTGGCCGTTTTGTGCTGCCGTCAACGCGGCTTGCATCCCTGCGATACCGCCGCCTACGACAAGCACTCGCTGCGGCTTGGCCGGGGGTAATGCGGAGAGTGCCTCATCCTCACGCCCGGTCTTTGGATTGATTGCACAGCGGAATCCGCGCATCAAATTTGACCAACAATCCATGCAGCGCAGACATTGTCTGATGTCGTCAGTGCGCCCGGCACGGGCCTTGTTCGGCGTGTCAGGGTCGCATAGCAGCTGCCGTGCCAGCGCGACAAAATCAGCTTTTCCGCTGGATATGATATCCTCCATCATCGCCGGCTCGCTAATGCCCGCGACCACCGCGACCAGCGATTGATGTACATTTTGTTTGATCAGCGCGGCGTTTTCGACGTTTGCGCCCGCTTGGCGGAATATCGACGGTGTCATTTCCAGCCAGTGGTCGTTATCCATGATGCCGTGTACGCCGAGTGAGACGTGAATGATATCCGCGTGACCGTCAAGCTGGCGCGCATATTCGATGCCTTCTTCAATGCCGTAGCCGTCCGCTAACTCTGTCGATGAAATTCGGAACTCGACCGGGAAGTCGCGGCCACATTCATCGTGTATTGCGTCGCAGATCATGACAGCCAAGCGTGCGCGATTCTCTGCGCTGCCGCCCCATCGGTCGGTGCGAGAATTATAATATGGGCTGAAAAACTGCTGCGGAAGCCAGCCGTGACCGCCGTGGATAGTCACCATTTTAAAGCCGCTTGCCTTGGCCAGCCGCGCCGCGTTTTTGTGCGCGTCGATTGTGCGCAAGATTTGCTCTTCGCTCATCGCAAAACAGGGTCTGTCTTTTGCGACCTCGCCGTCTGACGGGCCGTATCCTGTGGCGGAATATCGCCCGGCGTGGCACAGCTCCATGCTGGGGATTGCACCGTTGCGCGATATCTTCTCCGACAATTTGGACAAAAATGGCATCCAGTCGGGGTTGCTTAAATCAATACAAGCCCCGCCGCGCGATCCGCCGCCCGGATGATCCACCTGCCCCTCACCGACAGCTACGGCGGCTGCTCCGCCCATGGCTTTTCGTGCATAATAATTCAGCGAGTTATCCGGCAGAGATTTTTCGTTGATTTCAACATAACCCGTCGCGGATGCCAATATTCTGTTCCGAAATATCACATTTCCAACTTTGATTGGCCTAAACAAATGCGGATACTTTAACATGCTTTTAACCCTCCATTAATCTCAAAATATATATTTACTAAGTATTATAATGATAATCGGGAAAGACTGCAATACGAAACGCTAAAAACTTACAGATCGGGCTGCGCCATTGACAGAACGCAGCGGATAGGCTATCTTATTTGATAGAGTATACGAAAGAGGTGCCTCTGATTGATGGGTCGGAAGAATGTATTCATAAAATCCATGCTGCGTCAGCCTATCCGCGCTATGCTGCTGGTGGTGCTGATGGCTGCCGCGTCTTTCGCTTTTGTGATGCGGGCAGTGGAATATATAGTGGTGAATGACCGGATTTCCGAGATATCAGCACTCTTTCAAACGGTTGGAGTTCTGTCCCACAGGGACGGCATAACGGCGGACGCATCCGAGGCTATTGAATTTATAGCTGAAAGCCCATACGTGTCATTTTATGACAGACGCAGAGGGTTCGAGGGGACACTGGTAGATATGCATAATGCGTATATTGAAGGCAGCCGTTATTTGCGCGCGTCTTGGGTGTATCGCCATTTCAGGGATAATTTTTTGTTGCAGGAATACATCAATTTAATGCCTAGGCTCAGGCCGATGGACGGTTTCGCCGGGTTTGTCAGCGGAGACTCGTTCTTCTACGGTGAGCTTTTATACATAGAGCATATATACCAACCGCCTGTGCGGGGGCCGCGTAATTGGGTGTTCACGCCGCATAAGCTGCTGACTGTTCAGGTAGATCAAGTATTGCAAGGCTATCCTGAACGGTTGTATGAAGGCCAAATACTCAGGTTGCGTATGGATTTCCCGTACGTTGGTTTTGGGGATTCTCCGCTTGCAAACATGGAAATCGGACAGCGGTATTTCCTGAAGGGCACTTTTTACTGGATGCTGGACAGTATGCAATTGGACAGTAGAATAATCACGAAATATATGCAGCCGCTGGGAGATGTGGACGTGTGGTATATCCCTGTCGAACCCAGTGAAACAGTGGATACAGCCGCCCTTGGGTTGTGTCGTCAGCTGGAATTTGCGCGGCATGTACAATCTGCGGTGCATTTACGTACGACGAAAGATATGGCAGCGATGCCCTCCGCACAGGAAGATCTAGGTCTTTTGTCGCTGATAGACGGGCGGTTTGTTGATATGGACGATTATTTAAACGCCAGACCGGTGGTGGCCATACATAGACATTTTGCACAGCGACGGCAAATTGGCGTTGGGGACACTATCACAATCAACGTAAATGCCGACCAGCATCTGGTATATTCGCCATACTACATCATAGGCAACACAAGTGATACCAATCCGACTCCAGAGCCGATCATGGCATTTCCAGAGTTGGGTGTTTTAAGCATACCCGACGGTTATCCCAGTGTTACCTTGGTGCTTGAGGTTGTCGGCATATTTGACCTGATTCGTTGGTGGCCTGTAAATACCGGCTGGTCGTCCATTAATAAATTTATGTTTATACCAGACTCCTTGCTTTCTGCTGACTGGGGAATGCAATCAGCGTATTTTGGGGATATAGCGCCCGGTTATGCTCCGGTTTTATGGTATAGCTTTATGTTAAATGACCCGCGAGACCAGGTCAACTTTTTGTGGGATACCCGTGAAATTCTTGCGGATATGGGTTTTCGTGCAAGCTTTGTCGGCAGGGACGGCAGTGGTTTTTGGGCGGCGGCGGATACGATTTTGATGTCTACGACACTGAATGTAGTGATGTTTTCGGTGCTGTTGATTTTGGTATTGGTGTTCACAGTGGCACTGTTCATGTGGCAGCGAAATCGGGAATACGCAATATTACGCGCGCTTGGTTGTCCGGCAAAAAGTGTTTTTGCACAGTCAACAGCGGCTTTATTGCTGTTTGGTTTGCCTGCCGTGGCGGCGGGCAGCGCGGCAGGGTGGTTTTTCTCTCTCCGCTTGGCTGAAGATTCAATAGCGGGGTTTGGGGAAATTGTCACAGGTGCGGTGACGGGTGCACGCATTTTCTCCTTCGAGCGTGACGAACTGTTGGCCTATTACATGGAAGCGGCATTGCCATCTGTAAACTGGCTCATCGCTTTATGTGCAATTATTCTCGCTGTGGTACTGGTGCTTGTTGCCATCGGCAGTCTGCGAGCGGCTCGCAGAAGCATACTTGAGATGTTACGGCGATAGGGAAGGGGATTCGGTGATGATACGATTTATATTCAGACATATTGTTCGTGCGCCGGCAAAGTCCCTGCTCACTGTGATTTTGGCCTTGTTTTTTACCTTGACTTTGGGCATTTTGCAAAATACCGCCGCAAATCTCGGGGCGGAGATAGAGCGCATTTACGATGAAACCATCGTCAACGTCGAAATTCGGATGGATGAGGGGTTTCGGCGCAGCGGCCGTTTTGCGGGAGACATTGTACCTATGTCGGTGGTGCAGGATATTTTGAATCTTGGCATAGTTAGGGAGATGTATTTAGAAGGGGGCGCAGCGGTATTTCTTGCGAGATCGCCTTCTGTTTCGGACGAGTTTAGCTGGCCGGATATTTTGGTGGGCGTCAATGAATTGCAACACTTGACTGAGGATAATGATAGATTTATCGGCCGGGATGATTCTTTCAATATGGCGGTGCAATTCGCGTCCGGGATGAACGAAGACAATTTCGTGTATGCGCAAAATGCCGCGATACCGGTGATTATTTCTCAAGAGTTGATGCAGAACAGGGAACTTGCCCTAGGCGACAATATTTATATAATATATTATCGGCCTGTCTTATTCCGTCAGGGGGATTGGCGGCATGTTCCTGCCGTCGTGATCGGGGTTCATGATGGGGAAGGCTTGCCGAATGCCGCGCGCGGCGGTGCGGTGATACCGCTGCCGGCACTAGAGAGTATGCTTGGGGACTTTACCGGGTTTCTTGCCTTCAGGTTTTCAATAGAACCGGCATTTAACCGTGAACTGGCTGACATCAGTGCGCGAATAGACGACTATTTGCAATGGCCGCTCGCCAGATATCCGTGGCAGGAGCAACTGACGGCTGATATTTGGGATCAGGAATTGCGGCTTGGGGCAACACCGTTGCAACAGCATGTCGTACTGTTGCAAATGTTGTTCCCTGTGGCAGTGGCGGTATCTGTTGTTATAGGCGCGGGTTTGGCGATGCTTACCATGTTGCAAAGTGCGAAAAACGCCGCCATTCTGCGGGTGTTGGGTACGCCTAAGCCAAAGGCGCGGCTTGTGCTGTGGTTCGGACAAACTATACTATATATCATCGGTGGGATGATTGGACTTTTAATCACGTTGACCATCGGACTGAGGACAGATTTGATTGCGGTGGTTGTACCGTACCTAGCCGGGGCAGTGGTCGGCGTGGCGGCGGGAGTGATATTGATCACTAACCGCTCTCCGCTGGATTTACTGCAAGTGAAAGAATAAATGAACAAAACCAGCCTCTGAATCAAGGGCTGGTTTTGTTTGTAAACTTCGAGGTATTAAAATTTCTCTTCATCCGGGGAGAGTGAAGGGGGGAGAATCACGGGAGACTCCTCCATCATCAGCGCGAAGCAGAACCGAAGATAGACGCAGACGCTTTCATCAAATATGTCCATATCAAGTATTTGTGTAATTTTATCAATACGGTACTTTAACGTATTCCTATGTATGTACAACTGCGCCGATGTCTTGTTAAAACGCCCCTGATTGACAAGCAGACAATAAAGTGTCTTATAGTATTCGGAGTCCTGTTGTTTATCGACTTCTATGAGCTTGAGCAGCGACGGTACAATGAAGTTTTGCCATTTTGTATGTGTTTTAACGAACTGTGTGTACCCCAAAAAAGCGTAATCTTTAAAATAATGCAGCCTATTTTCAAGGTTTGCGGAGCATTCAATGGCACAGCCTGCCTGAAAATAATAATACGAAATATTCTCAAGGCCCGTAAATGAGAAGCTCACACCGCAATGATAGCGGCTAATTGAAAGCAGTGACTCAATATGCGGCAAAATAGTGGGGATTTCGCATTCCTGTATAATGATAACAATGGAATTCTTATAAGGAAAAACTATAGAATGCACAGATTTTTCCGCGATGTTTGTGCACATCCAGTCAAAAAGCAATTCGTCATTTGACATTGACATCGGAGCTAGTCTGAACATTATTAGTTCTGCCGATTCATCCCAGCCTTTCTGCCAATAATGGTTAAGCAATGCCACATCAGGTATTTCCTTGCCGTCCAGCATGTCCATAAGGAAGGAATACATGGTGTATCTTTCCATGTTTTTATTATGAGTTTTGTCCAATATTTCACCATAAATATCAGCAACATGCCGCGCGAGTTGCATGACACCATGGTCGACGGCAGGTTCTTTATAATAGAGATAGAAATGCCCCCATACATTTCCGTTCAAATAGCAGTTTGCACGGATTTGATAACAGAAACTTTTCCGCTCTAAAGCCGATGTGGGTATGGCAACCGGGTCGATTGTTTCGGGATATTTTTTCATGTCGGGGTAAATTTTCTTTTTTATCAGGCTTGCTGGCATGGTGTTGAGATCTTTGACCTCGTCCCAGCCCACATAAACTTCGTCTTCCGAATATTGCCGCGTTATCGCGTAAATGCGCAGATTTTTATGACCAAAAAACATCGGACACAAAAACATGTCGTGTGCGACATCCAAGATGGCCTGAAAGTGATTGAGTTCAAGACACGCCTGTCGCAAGCGCAGATTCCAATGGCGGTATTTGTCAAAGATCAGGAGCACATGGTTTAATGCCTGTATGATATCAATGCCTTCAATAAAAATAATGTCACGCCCGTGCATTAACAGAACCTGATCCTGCACGTTGTCATAAAAATCACCCATACGAGCAATATAGACGTACTCTGCTGACAGCGGTTCGTCGAAAGAAAAAAGGCGGGCATTGGTAATTTCGCAAAGGCCGTCCTGTATGGCGGCTTTTGCACCATGTGCGTTGAGTTCATCGAGCAGTATCCACATACTAAGTTTCATGGCGGTGTCCTCCCGGCTGCAAAAATCCTCCTGTAAATGGTAGTATAGCACAGGGATTCAGATAGAACAAGGCCGCGCCCCTATATAGACAACAATGCATCAAATAGAGGAACGGCCTGATTCATGTCTTTCTAACCTTGTATCAATGGCAAGTCCGGCAACTGTTTTACGCTAGCCATGCCAGTACCAGTTTTGGAAACGGAGGCTGCCGTCAAGATAAAACGTGACGCCGCCAAGTTCCGACGAGTATGCGTGCGGGGCGACGAGATCGACCAAAGCATACCATAGATGGTGACGTTGATGGATTTCTACAAGTTCGTACAGAATGTCTGCGCGTGCCGAAAGGTCACGCGTACCCATGCCCTGGTGGAAAAGCGATAGGTAATCTTCCAGATCGGGATGAGTCCATCCAAGCGGGAAAAACCTGATATATCCCATATGGCGCAGCCCCCTGTTGTCCGGGCTTGCGATCATTTGCAGCGCAATCTCAAAATTGTCTTCATCCGACATTACGGCCCAGTATGTCGCCTGGTCAAAGTTATGAATCTGGGCATTGATGCCCACCGCCTGAAGGTGATGCTGCATGACTTCCGCCACGGTGATAAATTCTTCAGTTCCGTTTGTGATTATGCGAACAGTTTGACCGATTAACCCTTCTTGTTCAGCAAGCTCTCTCGCCCTGTCAGGGTCATATCCAACTGAATAAATCGGGTGCATGTTGGCAAGGCGTGCTTCAAAGTCTACAGTGGCTTCTGACGTCGGCCAGCGCGGGACGCCGCCAATGCCGCTGTACGCTATGTCCACGACAGCCTGCCGGTTAATCGCATGGGCAATGGCCTCACGCGCTGCCGGCGTGCCGAGCAAGCCGTTTTCCGATACGTTGAAAAACGCACCTAGCGATGTGCCCATCATAATTTCTTCAACAACCAGCCCCAGCGACCGGATGAATTCCGCTTCCCGAATCGGTATGGTGGCATAGTGGACGTCGCCCGTCATCAGTGCATTGACTCTTTGCGAAGGTTCATTCAAGACTCTGAAGTGAATGCGTTCAATTGCGGGACGAGCCCCCCAGTAACCATCGCGTGCTTCAACGATAAGATGGCTGTTGACCACATATTCGACCACTTGAAACGGACCTGTGCCAACTGGGTCACTGGCCAGTGCCAACGCGTCGTATGACGCTTCATTTAAAATGTACATTAGTGTGAACCCGGCAAAGGCTCCGGCGTCATAATTCAAAAGCCAGAGGTCAAGCCGATAGTCGTCAAGGACGGTTGTTCTCTCAAAACATACAGGTCTGACTTCCGCGCTTAGCCGGGGGTGTTCGCGGATATAGTTCATGGTGAACATGACATCATGTGCCGTGAGCGGGTTTCCGTTGGAGAATGTCACGCCCTGGCGCATATGAATGATGTAATTGACATCGCTGATTTCCTCGATTTCTTCAGCGAGCACCATTTCAAATGAACCATCAGGCAACAGATTGAAGAGCGTTTCATAAATAGTGAGGATTGCGCTAATAAACCCTCCGGCACCGGTAATCCCATGCGGATGGAGCGAACCGGAGTCTTGGGCAACCGCAATATACAGCGTCCTGTCAGGGGTGATTGCCGTGTCGCCGCCATTTGTAGTTGCAGGGGGGCGCGTGTCTGTTCTCGCATCAGGGGTGTCAGTAGCACCGCCGGAACTGCACGCTGCCACAAACGACATGGCCGTCAAGCAGACCAGCACCAGTGCAAGCCACTTTATTAATTTCTTTTTCATTTTATTTTACCTCCTTGTTGTGATGAAAATTTAAGTAATTTAACTGTAATCAACCCAAAGAAATCAGAGCAATGCGGCTGTTTTGAATAGATAAAGTTTAATCAGGTCAACGCTTCATGTCTGCAACACGCGACGTAATGTCCGGGTGCGCATTCTTCAAGTACCTGCGGTGCCATGCACGCCTCCGTCACGTAATTACATCGCGCTGCAAATCGGCAGCCGGGCTTCGGATTTATCGGCGATGACAATTCTCCCTTTAACAATATCCGCGCTGTCTTGCTATGGATACTCGGAATCGGCACTGCCGACAGCAACGCTTTTGAATACGGGTGGCGGGTATTGCTGAACAGCGCATCCGCAGGGGCTTTTTCGACCATATGCCCGAGATACATGACCATGATATCGTCAGATATATACTTGACAACGGATAGATCGTGGGTCACGAACATATAAGCCAACCCCA
>WQVW01000018.1 GCA_009785655.1 Oscillospiraceae bacterium
TCATCGAGGTAACGCTGTATCAGTTGATTGCCCAGCAGCTTGCCGGTTTCCCACGCGCTGCGGCTTGGCACGGTGGTTGGGTCAATCATATAAAAGTTTCTGCCGGTGGGAAGTATTGTCGCATTCCCGCGGCTCGGCGCGCCGGATGACCCGGGGGATACAAATCTGCCGTCAATACCGTGCTCGAAGTATTTCATTTCATCCGTCGTGGCGTTAAGCCTTGGCTTGATTTCATTCACGACGAAGTTTAAGCATTTTTTAAGTGCGGAGCTGTCGCCGTCTCCATCCAGCGTATCGATCGCCGCGGCGACGGCTTCCGGCGTGAAGCCGAGCTTCTCGAATGATTCAAACAATAGGCGCCCGCGCGCGTCAATTGCTTCCAGGATTATCGCATGGGTGCGGCCGTCAGCCCGTTTTTCACCCGGATTTGCAAGCAGCGTCTCATAATCTTCGCCGTACAACGCGCAAAGCCCCTCCCGCAGGGACGGCACATCACCATTGGGAACGGCGACGAGCAGGCGCAGCATGTTGCGATAACGCGCACCGGCCGGCACGTCGCCGAATATATGCAACCCATCTTTGATCTTCGCACTTTTGATATCGCTGAGCCACAGATGCAGTTTTTCGATGCCGGCGTCGATATCGCCATCGAATACGTCACGAGACAATCCCAAATCGGTATGCAAATCCGAATCCACGGCGGCATTCCATATCTGCGCTGACAAAAACGCTGTCTTGGGCAGGTTTTCAGATTTTGCGCGGTAATATTGCGCGATCAGGTCGTCAATATCTTCAAGTGCACCATACATGCCGCCCTCAGTCATTGACGGTATCAGATGGTCAAGGATGACGGCGGATGTGCGCCGTTTGGCCTGAACGCCTTCACCCGGTACATCGATGATATACGGATATACATGCGGCAGATCGCCGATAGCCGCATCGGGATAACACGTATCCGACAGGCCGATCTCTTTGCCGGGCAGCCATTCAATCGTGCCGTGCGTGCCGACATGGATGATGACGTCCGCGCCGAATTTACGCTCAAGCCAGCGGTAAAACGCCAAATATTGATATGGGCAGACGAGATCGGTCGAATGATACATCTCTTCTGCCTTTTCCTCATAGGCGCGGGGAGGCTGGAGTCCGATGAACAGATTGCCGTTCAGAATCCCGGGGATGAGTATCTTGTCGTCTATTACCATGAACTCACCCGGCATGTCACCCCAGTCACGTTTTAGTTCAGCCAGATTCTTCTCCGGCAATCCCTCAAACCATTGTGTATAATCCGCACGTTCCGCGATGGCGGCACTGCGCTCCAGCATCTCGCTTTCAGACAGGAAGCGTCCGTCATTTGTCAAACCGTCTGTGATCTGCTTGATGATCTCCTGTCCGTCTTCAAAACCGTATTCCAGCGGCAAACCCTTGTCGCGCAAACACCGGTACATATTATAGACCGATTCCGGCGTATCAAGCCCATACGCACAGCCGATCATGTCCGCCCTCGGCGGCATATTGTGCAGGATTATTGCGACTTTTTTGTCGCGCATGTCTTTTCTTCTCAGCTTTGCCCAATTTATACTCAACCGCACGACTTTATCGACACGCTCATATATCGGGCGTGTTATATTTTTCGTGCCGTACGGGGTTTGTATGAGTTCTGAGTAAGCCATTGTCACCGTGATGATTTGTCCGTCAAACTCCGTCTGATAGACGGTTGAGTTCAGCAGCATCGGATCAACTCCGGCTGACGATTCCCGCCATTTTTCATAGCTGTAAAAGGTGTTCATCGCTTGAAACACCGGCACATCCAGCATCTCAAACACGCTGGTTTCGACCCGTGACTTCCCGTCACCCGGCGACGACAGCAGGCTGAGTGCAAACCCAGTCGTGACAATCAGCGCGTCCACGATGGATTTCCCGTCCCGCAGCATGTATTTTTCAAGTGCGCCGCGCAATCCCGAATGGCTCGCCCCCACCGGCACAATGTTCGTATACATCGCCAGCGGCACAGCACCATGCGCTTTGATAGAATCCATCAGCGCATCTATATGCTGTGTATTTTCGTTCTGAACATTGTGATAATGTATCAGTATCCCAATGACAGGCTTTGATGCCTCGGCAACAACGCATTCCAAATATTCGTCCTCGCCAATGCCTTCAGGCAACCCATACAGACCATCCCATTTAGGGACAACGACTGCACCCGGCTCGCAGTCAATCCCGCCGATTTCTTTCATTATCAGGCGGATAAAGCTGCTGAGATTCTCTTTGCCTCCCGCGATCAGGTACTTCATCAGTCGTACGTACAGCACATCCGGCAATGCACTCTGCTTCTGCATTTCGGCATTTTCCTCGTCTATCCCCGAATAGACAAGGGAGGGGATGTTACCCATAAAGATTTTCTGCAAGCCGCTAAACTTTTTAAAATACGGCAACGCCCCATGTACGTTCACATAGACAAAGTCGGCGGATTGAAGCGCGGACACGCAAGCCTCATATTCCGTTTCGACATGATCGACTTCGCCATCGATAAAAAAATCTAAATGCACCGCATCGCCATATGTATTTTTCAGCTGCTCAAACACCTGTTTGAAGACCAGTTCGCTGCCGTTGCGCTGGTGGATAAATACCATTTTGAACATGACGGAATCCCTCCTTACTCGGCGCGTCTGCAAAGTATTATGGAAATCGGCAGCATGACGATAAGGTATCCGAACAGCACCACCGGAACAATCCAGCTCCCAGCGGCGGACACGCCTTCACGCAACCCAATGATGGCTTGCGTCAACGGCAAGAGTTCAAAGATGACGCGCAAAAAATCCGGGAATCTATCAAGCGGGAAGAATGTACCGGATAAAAACGACATCGGGGTAATTACAAAGCTGGTTATTTTCGCCATGTCGGCATGGGAATCAACGATGATACCGGCAATAATACCGGCCGTTGAGAAGACAAAGCAATTCAGTATCAAAACCAAAACAAAGTACCAATCTATGTGCAGATTCGCACCAAACAACAGGGATATCACCAGAATCAAGGCCGCACCGTACAGTCCGCGCAATGCGCTTGCGGTCACTCTTGCCAACACAAACACCGCTGTTTTGATCGGCGCGATCATCACCGCCTCGAAAGTCTTTGAATATACACGCGATATATTGATGTCATTGGCGACCACGTTAAAGCTGGTCGTCATCGTCAGCATGGCGATGATGCCCGGTATCACAAAGTCGATATAGCTGCCGCCGTCTATCTCGACAGTATTTCCAAGCCCCCAGCCGAACGCCACGAGAAACAGCAATGGACCGACGATTGCACCCAACGTCGTGCTGATGAATTTGTTCTTTAAAACGGTCCATTCTTTCCAGATAATCGCACTAAATCTCATGTCGCACCCCCAGGTCTTTATTGGTCAGCTTGATAAACGCGTCTTCAAGATTTGCCTCCCGCACTTTAAAGCCGCCTTCAAGCTGCCCGGCCGCGGCGATCGCTGACGCTCTGTCTTCAAAAAATTCCTGAGTTGTCTTGCCGCCTTGGAAGCAGTCGAGCACAAACCGCCCCGAACTTTCGATAATTCTTTCCGGTGTATCCAGCATAATCAGCGCGCCTTCATCAATCAGGCCAACGCGTTCACACAGGGCTTGCGCCTCTTCCAGATAATGCGTCGTCATAAATATAGTCAGGCCGTTTTCGCGCAGCTGTCGCAGGAAATCCCAGATTTTGCGGCGCGTTGTCGCGTCCAGGCCGACTGTTGGTTCATCAAGCAGCATGATCTCCGGGTCGTGCATCAGCGTCTTGGCGATCATCAGCTTGCGTTGCATACCGCCTGAAAATGACCGCGCGATGTCATTTTTCCTGCCGGTCAGGTCGGCAAACTCCAACAATTCATCAATGCGCCTGCGCCGCAGCTGCTTCGACAGACCGTATAGCCGTCCATGAAATTCAAGATTTTCATACGCGGTCAAATCGTTTTCCAAATTGCTGTATTGCGGGACGATCCCGAATTTCTGCTTTATCTCCGTGGAATCCCGGCGAATCTTCTGTCCGCCGATTTCGATAGAGCCGGATGTTGGCGGAGTCAGTGCCATCGTCATGCGAATGATGGTGGTTTTTCCCGCGCCGTTGGGACCTAGCAGTCCAAAGAACTCACCCTGTTGAACAGCCATGTTCAAGTCGCGCACGGCGGTGATATTACCGTAGGTTTTCCGCACTGATTTATAGACTATCATCGGTCTCTTCGCCCTCCTTATTGCCCGTGCTTTCCGGATTTGCCGCACCTAACAGAGATAAAAACCCGTCCATCAACGCGCCCAATAACAAATGCAGACCGTCCATCACATCCGCCGGGTGCTTTTTCTCTTTCAGCGGCGGCATATCCATCGCGCGCAATAATACGCCGGCGGCCTGTATCGCTTCGGCAGGGGAGAGCAGCTTCCACATCATTTGATCCAGCAAATGCGCATACAGCGACGTATATGTCACCAGCATGTCCTGCCGCATCAGCTTGTCAATTCGGTCGGAGAATCTGGCACGGTTGAGTCCATCGTTCGGGCTGTCTTTGTACTGCGCCCAAAGCAGGTCGTCTGTGATGCCGAAGCGATCAACACGCTTGAGAGCGTTATGCTGAGACTCAGGCGACAAACCACTCTGCAACAGCAGCGCTTCTGTGACCGCGTCCTTGACGGCTCTGCCGATAAGCTCCCCAAGCTTGACATGATTGCCCGCGTTGGTCAGATGGATTTTCGAGTCGGCGTTGGCGATAAGAATCGTCCCGTCCGTGCCGGAACCGGTGGCCAGTCCCATAGAGTAACGGCTCGGTGCCTGCAATTCTTGCAATGCGACAGTCTTCGCCTCGGTACACATGACCATGGCTCGCGCCAGCGCACCCTCGGACAAGTCAACATTGACGTGGAGTATGATATTGATTGTCCCATGCTTCACATACTCAATCGCTTTATTCTCCAGCTCATCCCACGACGCCGGGTCACCGGCTCTGCCGCCGTTGACTTCAACGCCGCCGGTGACTATCGCCGTCACGGTGATGTCTTTGTAACGCTCACTTTTAATCGAGACATTCTCCATCTGCGCGGCGGTTGATATGCCGGCACTTGTATCGGGATCCAGTCCCAGCTTTTCACTCAGCAGTGCCATATGCTCTGCATAAGTCGGCGCGTCAAGTGTTGTCGCCACCCCTGCACCGCGTGTCGCGTCATTATTGAACACGGCGGTCAGATTTTCGCGATACCCCCCGTTATGCGGAGACGTCGCCAGTGTTTTTCGCTTGCCATTTAAGAATACGACAATAGATTTTTTGTAACGGTGCACTTCTTCGCCTGTACATAATGTCGTCAACAGCATAGTATCTTCCCCCATTTTATTCATGTCGTGCGGCGTATCGCCGTGATTGCTTCCACAATGCCGTCTGCTTTCATGTCCTCCATCGTCAGCAGCGTGCCGCGCAGTTTTTCGTTCAATTTTTCACAAAGACGGAACTTGATAAAGTCGTTTTCCGTATCCAGTATAATCGTATTGATGCCTTGATTCCCGATCCGCTCGGCTGATTTCAATGCCTCGCCAAACGGGTTGCTGCCCGGTGCCTTTTTCCCGCTGGCCCTCCCGTCGGAGATCAATACCAATGTCGGCACAGCGTCCGGGTCTTTTATTTTCAGACCCATAAGGACCTCATACGCCAAGTCCAGCCCCTGTGACAGCGGCGTTTTGCCGCCTGTCGGCAGCTGTGAGAGCTTCTTCTGCGCCAGATCGACAGAGCGCGTGATGCCTAAAAGCAGCTCTGCGCTGTCCTTGCGAAACGCGATCAGCCCGACTTTATCGCGTTTTTGATACGACACGTTCAACATCGATAAAATCGCGGCCTTGACCTCTTTCATCCGCTTATTTGCGCCCATTGACGCGCTGGCATCCACAACAAACAGGATACTGCCGCCCGTGCGTTTTTCGCGTATTTTGACACGCAGGTCATCACGTTCAATGGCAAGGGCGCGTCCGGCTTTGTCGCGTATACTCTGAAACGGCGCAGCGGCGCGGACTGTTGCATCGAATGCCAAATCGCTCACACGCTCACTGCCTGCCATCCGGTGATTGACATATCTGCCTTGATTCGTTCCGCTGCGCACAAGATTACGTCTGCCGGAACCTTTGTTTATCTGCCGTGTGACATGCGCGTCTGTCCAGCGCGGGATGATGAACGCCTCTCCGGCTTCTTGAATGTCGTCCTCATCTTCGTTGTCCGCACCATCGGCCTGATCCGCGTTGTCCATTTCAGGCGGCGTTGTATCCGGCGGTGGCTGTGCTTCCGGCGGCGGATTTTCATCTTGCGCTTGATCTTGTGCCTGATTTTGTTCTTGTTCCGGCGGCGACACGTCCTCCTCTGGCAGTGCCTCTTCCGGCGGCTCTTGGCAGAAGTCGTCTTGCGGCGGTTCCTGTGTTCTGTGGGGCAGGGCATACTCTGCCGCTTGTTTGATATCGTCTATATTCAGCATCCCTCTGCCGTCCAGCGCGGCGATGGCCTTTGCCGTTTCAATCAGCGCCAGTTCACCGCGATGCCCTGCACTGTGTACGCCATGTGCAAGCATCGCAGCAAACCGGTGCGCATTGGACGTGACCTCGACCGCCGGCAATCTTGTTTGGGCGGCATTGATTCTGGCGGTCAAATCCCGCGTTTCGTCTGCACAATCTTTGATAAAGCGCAACGGATTGGTCTCGAACGCAACACGGCGTTTCATAATTTCAACACGCATGGACAGGTCTTTCTCACCTTCAACCTCAACATACAAGCCGAATCGGTCTAAAAACTGTGAACGCAGCTTGCCTTCTTCTTGATTCATACTGCCGATAAGGATAAATCGGCTGGGGTGCGAACAGGATATGCCCTCGCGCTCAACAGTGTTCACGCCGCTGGCCGCCACTTCAAGCAATGCATTGACGATGTGATCGCTGAGCAGATTGACTTCGTCAACGTAAAGTACGTTCCCGTCAGCGTCTCGGAGAATACCCGCCTCCAGCTCGCGCCGTCCGTTTTGCAGTGCCTGCTTTAAATCGATTGCGCCGACGAGTCTGTCTTCGGTGACATTCAGCGGCAATTCGATAATTTTTGTATCACCTAACTCCGCCACGCCACGCACCAGCGTCGATTTCGCCGTACCTTTTTCGCCGCTTATCAAGACGCCGCCGATACGCGGGTTGATCAGGTTCCATATCAGCGCGTTTTTGATTTTCTCTTGCCCCAACACCGCCGTGAAAGGGAACAACGTTCTTATCACCGTCTATATATCCTCCTCAAGCAGTTCAAACGCGGTCTCCACGTTAAATGTCTGCGATCTGCGACAGATCCAGCACGGCGTCCTCGAACGGATTTCTGCGCATCCTATGCGGCAAGGTGAGCTTTGCGGCTTCCATAACGTCCGCTTCGGTGACCTCTGTCCTCCCATGATAGGCGGCAAGCGTCATGGCGGTTTTGAGCATGACAATGTCTGCCCTGTGACCGTCCACATCCAATGTGATGCATATTTTTGCGATCTTCTCGAGTATTTTGCTTGAATATGTAACTTTGCCCAAAAGACCTTCAGCAGTTTTTATCCTGTCGCGCAACGCCTGCTGCATTGGCTCAAACTCCTCAAAAAACTGCGCCGGATCGTCTTCATATTTCAGCCTGTTCTCCATCACCATGACGCGTTTTTCTATGTCTCTTTCGCCGATGACTGTCACCGACAAGGCGAAGCGGTCAATAAGCTGGGGGCGCAAATCGCCTTCCTCTGGGTTCATCGTTCCGACTAATATAAATCTCGCGGGGTGCGTGTATGAAACACCCTCACGTTCGACGGTGTTAACCCCCATTGCGGCAGAATCAAGCAAAACGTCTACCACATGATCGTCCAACAGATTCACCTCGTCCACATACAAGATGTTCCTGTTCGCACCGGCGAGTATCCCTGTCTCGAATTTTTTTTCGCCGGTTTTGATCGCATGTTCCATATCCAGCGTACCAACCACCCTGTCTTCGGTCGCGCTCACCGGCAGGTCAACGACTTTCATTTTTGCGAGAGACTGCGCCAGCGTCTTGTCATTAGCGCGCTTTTCAAGGCACTCGCCGCACATATGCGCTTTGTCGTCCGGCGCGCAGCCGAAACGGCAGTCTGCGACCTGTGTTCGCTCCGGCAATAGCTCTGCCAGGGCGCGCACTGCTGTTGATTTGGCCGTGCCCTTTTCACCGCGTATCAGCACGCCGCCCAGATTTGGGTTTATCACGTTTAATATCAGTGCGGTTTTCATGTCGTCCTGCCCGACTATCGCGGTGAAGCAGTAGCCCTTTTTTGTCTGTTCCATTTCAGTTATCCCCTTTATAAGCCGCAAAATTTCTGCTGCTCAGCAATATATCTTTCTAACATAGGCAAATCCGTTGACATCAGCTCAAACACAAGATAGTCAGGATTCACAAGTTCAAGTATCGTTTGTATCGATGCATCGGCAAAAGGCATATGCGCGTCGATGCGCAAGACGTGATGATACGCATTGGCATATCGCTCCCAAAAGCTGCCCGCTATATCACGTAAACCCTCGCCCCGTATGACCGCTTGCAAATATTCACCCGTCAGCGCACCGTTTAGGTGGATGCCTTTGATATATGAAAGCATCGCGGGTCTGTCACATAAGACAGCCATGATGTATTCCGCCGCCTCGGCATACGACCCCAGTGCCGGATTGGTAATCATCATATGCCCAATGTCCAGCATGAAGCCTTTATGCGGGTGGCGAATCCCTTCCATCATCCGCAAGGCAAGCGATTCATCAAGCAGGGTAATCCCCGGATACCACAGATTTTCAAACAGCAGCGTCATGTCGCATGTAAAGCCGTCCAGCACGTCGTTTATAAGCGCAGCAAAGGCGTCTATCACGTCACCGGAGTCACTTCCGAATGTGTGCGTAAAAATCTCTGAAAGGGAAGTGTGAGAAGCGTGAAAGACCGCGTATCGCGCCCCGGCGTCTTCCGCCGTACGCAGACCTTCTCGGTATTTCGACACGAACTCATCACGCGTTTTCGCGCCGTAATACTGCTGCCAATCATCGTCAGTGCCGAACGCCTGGCGCAGTGCATTCACGTCGCCGCGCAGAAAATCAATACATACAGGCCAATAGCGCATGTGGACACCCATCACAGCGTCCGCTGGATACCAATCCGTCTCATCCGCACCGCACTGCATGATTTCAAATCCATCTAAGCCGTTGCGGTGCAAAAAGTCTGTCAATTTGCCTGTGTCGTTGTCAAACTTTGCTTTGTCTGTTGGATGCGTGGTCATGTTAGTCAACTTTAACATTTATATAACCTCATAGCAGTAATCTTCTTAACATAAGTCTCCAAGTGCCGTAATCAATTCCGGCACGGTCTCGCAATAGATAGGCTGTTTGCCGGCAGGGGAGTGGACGCTGTCTTTCGTCCGCAATGTATAGACCTTTTTGCCCTTTTCCAGTGCCAAACGAAGCATATCCATATTTCTTGCATTCGTTGCACCGGCCGGAAATCCAGTGTCAATGATGACGTCATGCCGTTGCATCAACCGACACGCCGCGTCATAGTTTTCGTCAGATATCGCCTGAAAATCATCTTCCGTCACGATGTGGTTGCACAGTGCGCGTGCGACATGCGCGTCAACATCGCTTTGATGCAGCACACCGCAGTCCATCCCAAAACCCGCCCTGCGCAGCGCACGGAACACAGGTATTCCGGTACCCGCACCACCAATAATGAACAAGGCGCTTTTTTGCGAATAACTGCCCAACTCCAGACTGCACAACAAATCGTCATATCTGGCGCTTGAAATGTCGTAAAGCTCCTGAATGATACCCTCCCGTACGATTTGTTCCGGCGGCCCTTGGGCGATAATCTCTCCGTTTTTAATCATCAGCACGGTTTTGCAGCCCTTCAGTGCCAGATCAATATCATGCAGTGCCATGATGATCGTGATGCCTTTCTCACTGCACAACCTGGCCAAGACTTCTATGACCTCCGCACGGTGACTGATATCCAAATGGCTGGTCGGCTCGTCCAGTACAATCAGCTCCGGTTCTTGTGCAAGTGCGCGGGCAATCATCACTTTTTGCTTTTCGCCGTCGCTCAATTCATTATAGTACCGATGCGCCAGTTCTTGCGCCCTGACGCTTGTGAGGGCATCCATGACAATCTCTCGGTCATGTGCTTTCAGTTTGCCGAAAAAGCCTGTGTATGGATGCCTGCCCATCGCGGCGATTTCAAAAGCAGTCAAAAGCCCCGGCTGCAACTTGTCGGTCAATACAACGGCCATCCGCCTTGCAAGGCTTGATTTCGGAAGCAGTTGTATGTTGATATTCTCTATATACACCGCGCCTTCAACAGGGCTCAACATGCCTGATAAGGTTCGGAGAATCGTTGATTTCCCCGAACCATTTGGCCCTAAGAGGCATACCATGCCCCCGCGCAATGCTTCAATATCAACCTCATCAACGACACAGCGTTTCCCATACCCAACTTTCAAATCCACTGTGCGCATGACTGTCTGACTCATAACGCGTTATTCCTCCTCACCAGCATGAAGATTAAGAGCGGCGCGCCGACCAATGCCGTAATGGCACCGATCGCAAGCTCACGCGGTGCTAATACCGTCCTGGCGATCAGATCGCAAAGGCTCAACATCAGTGCCCCGCCAAGAATGCTGGCGGGCAGCAAAACGCGGTTGTCCGCTGTTTTAAAGCCCATCCGCATCATGTGCGGCACAGCCAGTCCCACAAATGAGATGGGGCCGGCAAACGCCGTCAACGCCGCCGTCAGCACGCTGGCGATGACGATAATAGCCATGCGGAAGAAACGGATACCAACCCCCATGCTGACCGCATATTTCTCGCCGAGCAGCAGCGCGTTTAACGGTTTGGACATCAGGATGGCCGCCAATGAGAAAACCCCTGTTATGGCCAAGAGTATCTGAACCTGCTGCCACGTAAAGCCGGAAAAACTGCCCATCGTCCATAAAGTGAGTCTGCCGACGGTTTCAAGATCAGCAAACGCCGTCAATATGCTTCTGACAGACCCGGCCAGGAATCCTATCATGATGCCAATGACCAGCAGTGTCACAATGCTCTTCACTTTCCCGGCGGCAAAGACAACCGCAAGCATGACGATAAGCGCCCCAATAAGCGAACCGATAAACATGAACAACGGGGACAGTATATTAAATCCAAACGTAACCCCGCCCAGCATAACGATGCTGACAAACATGATAGAACCGGAAGAAATGCCCAGCACATACGGCTCAACAATCGGATTGCCGAAGAATATTTGCAGCATCAAGCCCGAAATCGCAAGACATGCACCGCCTGCCAACGTCGCTAATGTCCTTGGCAGGCGGATTCTCATGATGATGGATTCATGAACCGCACTTTCAATCTGTCGCCCGAATATAGTCCGCACAACATCCGGCAGCGGCACATTGACTGAGCCCATGGCAATGTTCAAACAAAAGACCACAGCCACACTGATTAACAAGCCAACAAACATGAATCTGCGTCGCGCGGCCCTTGCTGTTTCAATACTTGCTTGCATTACCGACTCCTCCTATTTTTCTTTTGACGATGCCTTGCGTTGACCCGGAAAAGCGGGGGAGGCGGAATAACCCGCCGCCCCGCTGTAACTGACCCTATGCCTATTCAGCCAGTGGATTGTAGTTAAAAACTGCATGATTGGGGAATAATTCCGGGTGGAAGATCGCGGCCAGATCTATCACCTGTCCGGCAAGCCGGTCGGTAAAATACCAATAGCCAACGTGGAACTGCCAAACGTTTCTGTGAACAATCACCGGGGCATTTTCTATAATCGGCACCATAGCCAGCAATGACTCGTAATCCGGAACAGACTGCGCGTTCATGGCAAGGATAAATACATCCGCGTCAACCAATGCTGCGTAGAATTCCTCAAAGCTGATTTGCCCGCCTACATCAAACATCCATTCGCCGCCGGCTGAGCGCACCTGATTCGCGACAAATGAATCTGCGCCCGATACCCATATCGTACCCTGCCAAACCAAACCCCACGCGACATTCGGGCGGTGCGCCGCATCCGCGACGACCGCATACATTTCCTCAAGCATTGCGAATTGATTATTTACATAATCGACAACTTGTTCATCTATACCAAAAAACGGCGCGAAAAACAGCTTCCATTCCATCCGCCCCTGATATGTCGGCTCCATGTACTCGTTATTGACGGCATAAGGGATGCCCAGCTCTTCCAGCATAGTTATCAGCTCCGTTTGCGGTGACGAGCCGGTGTATACAAACACCAAATCAGGATTTGAAAGCACCAAAAGCTCGTAATCCGGGTCTCTCCAGCTGCCAAGATACAGAATATCATAGCCTGACGCGTCAACGTCCGCGTCCAGATACGGCACCTGTCCGTGCGGAGTGACGATACCTGCGACATTGCCCCAGATGTCGAACGGGGCAATCATCCCAACATGCGTGGTAGAACCAAATACTGCCCGTTGTATCGGGGTTTCGATCACTATCATATCGTCGTCAACATCTGTCGGTACGACTTGTCCTCTTGGCACAAGCAAAAACCGCTGATTTTCCGCGTCGGTGACGATGGTAATGTTGTCCGCTAAGTATTCCACTGAAAAGCCTGTGGCGTAACGAATCTCCATAAATCTGCTCTCCGGCTCGGTTTCCGCGGGTTCAGTTTCCGCCGGTGCTGTCGGTTGTGTCGTGTCAGGCGCAGTGGCGGCAGGTGTGGTATCCGCTGGCTGCGTGGTTTGTTCTTCCGCCGCGCAGGACGCGAGTAACGCGATGGCAAGGATAGATGCTGCTAATATGAATAAAATCTTCTTCTTCATTTGATAATGCCTCCTTGAATTTAAACCAAATCCAATGGTACCAAATTCGATTTGGTCGTTTGAATGTGCCGGGCGCGGCGGCACCGGGGACCCAGTCCGGCAACGCCGCGCCTGCATAGGGAAAGGAAACGCTTTTTGTATGATGCCTTAGGAGGTTTGCTCTATATATGTCCAATCTATAAAGCCAAAAATAATAAGCGCTCGTACCCGCAAATGGGTAAACGAACGCTCACAAAAACAGTTCGCAACCCGGTGGAGGCAGGCGCGGTGGCTGATTCGGCATGTATCTGACTTATCCCTTCCGGGCATCACAGTGACCTACTCGCGGGGCATCTCACCCCATTCCATGTTCCGCCTTTTATCAAGGCGGATCGAATCAACAGTATTTACTTTGGATATCAGTTTGGCATAAAATCCCCGGTTTGTCAATAGGGATTTTCAAATATCATGGGAAATGCAAAA
>WQVW01000019.1 GCA_009785655.1 Oscillospiraceae bacterium
CACGCAAAACCGTCATCCGGTCAGCCACCGTCATAACCTCTGACAGGCGATGAGTAATGAAAATGATCGCAATGCCCCTATCAGCCAGCGATTTCATCACCTTTAAGAGCTGGTCTGCCTCACTCTCCGCCAACACAGCTGTTGGTTCATCGAATACCAAGAGCTTTATGTTTTCTTTGTCTATCTCACGGGCAATTTCTACAAATTGCTTATAGCCGACAGGCAACCCTTCAACACGCATATTTTCGTTGAGATCCATGCCAATGCTATCCATGGCGCGGCGGGCATCATTGTTCATTTTTTCCCGGTTAAGGCTTTCAACGCTTTTGCCAAGCACACGGCTGACAATGTTCGGGGTTGTATCTTCACGGCCTATCTTTACATTTTCGGCGATCGTAAAACCCGGAATCAGCATGAACTCCTGATGAACCATACCTATGCCGGCAGCCATCGCATCCGCCGGTGCGTGAAAATGCACCGCGTCTCCGCTGACTTTTACCGTGCCGGAAAATCCGCCTGTTTCTTGTATAACAGTCATGCCGAAAAGAATGTTCATCAGTGTCGATTTGCCGGCACCGTTTTCCCCCACCAGTGAGTATATCTCGCCCGGTTTTACAGAGAGTGATACATCTTTCAACACAACGTTTCCGCCATATTCTTTCGTTATATGTTCAAGTTGTAGTACAAAATCTTCTGACAAAGTTTGTCCCACCTCCAGAAATTTCCTTTATTTAGAACATCAAGACAGTCCACAGGGGACTGTCTTGATGTTTGCAAATGCATCGCGTAGTTTTTAGAAAATATAGCTTCCGCTGATGATAAGGAACATGTTGTCAAGCGTGCGCTCTCCAACCACGACTTCGATTTCTTCTCCGTCTTCATCTTCTTCAATTTCGATAATCGGTACAACCATGTTTCTGGTATACACTGCATCAACACCATATTCCAAGGCCACTCTGTTCAGAGATTCCTGTATCGCTGCCGGATCTACTCTGCCGTTGGTGCGGCCTTCAAGATAGGCAATCGCATAATCAACACCTGCTTCGATGATCAGCATGTTTACCGGTACCGGCCAGTTGGCCACACGGCCTGTCATGCCGGCTTCAGCAACTGCAAGACTGATTTGCTCCATCATGAACGGCACATTGCCTTCGTTTCCGGCGGTAGAAATGTTCATCGCTGCCGGGAATGCATGGTACGGGCTTGGGCAGCAAGGTTCCGCATACATGGCGCCTTGTTCCAAAACGCCTCTGATCAACGGCTCTTGCATGATGCAGTTTGTGGAGAAGAATACGGTGTTCACGCCGTGTGCAGCGACTTGACGCGGCACATCTTCAACGATAAACTGCTGTGCACCAGCAGGACCAGCATCACCAGTCGGGTCTGGAGCCATGACTTCAACAAAGTTGATACCAAGGCGCTCCGCCGCTGCGATTAAGCCTGCGCGGCGCTGTGCGATCATATCAATGCCCAGGTGACGTGGGAAAGAATAGTGAATGAAAGTTTCCGCACCCATTCTGTGGGCTGTTTCCATGATTGTTGTGCCTCTGCCGATATCGTCTATCTGCAGAATAACGTCAGCCGCCAGGGCTAATTCAGTTGGGGGTTCCATGATAGTGCCCGCAACGAACAGGATATCCGGGAATCTTTCACGAACTCTCTGAATTGACGCGATGGTTCCAGGCACTGCTTGGCAGAATACGATGGCCTGTGCTCCTTGATCGGCAAGGCTCATCACCTGTGCAATGGTGGTTTCCATTTCGTCGTTAAATCTGTCAGGATATGTAACGGTGAGAATCCTGTCAGCGCCATGTCTGTCTCTCATCTTCTGTCCAGCCATGAACTCTTCCTCACCTTGAGTTACAGTGCCTGTGACAATACCGATGATCCAATCTCCGGCTGGTTCTGTGGTGTCAGGCTCGTCCCCGTTATCATCGGTCGCGGCGGGTTGTGTTGCTGCTGGTTGCGTTGCCGCAGGCGGGTCTTGCACAGGCGCATCCGGACGGCAGGCCGCGATAAATGCAACCATCATCGCCAATGCCAACAGAACAAATAATATTCTTTTTTTCATTTTAAAATTTTCCTCCTTATAGACTGTTGTTAAGACCTTAAAAAGTCTTGACAAATATTATACATGAGCACAACGATAAAGAAAAGACTTTTTTTTGGTAAAAGAGACTTTCTTTTTGTTTTTTGTTCAATAGTTTCGCGCCTGTTCGGCAAGATTGGAGATGATTTTCAAATAAAACAGAGAGCTGCCCGGTTTTTAACCTCAGCAGCTCCCGATTTATGATTCTCTAGTTGGGATATTATGCAGTTCTCAGTGCAAGCCGTCTTCTAATGAATATCTTCATTATCTCAATCACAATCAACGGCAAGAGTGACATTGCAACCATAATCACCCAGTGTGTCAGCCTCAGCGGAACACTGTAAAACGCATCTCTTATGCCCGGAACAGTGGCTGTCACGCAGATGAGTATCAGTGACAAGCATATCCCGGCGCTGAGGAGTTTGTTTGACCTGATGCCAACGACGAATGCCGATTTATTAAAGCTCCGCACGTTTATAATATTCACCACCGACGCCAATGCGATCGTTACGTACGCCATTGTCCGACCCACTTCATGCGACGGGATTATGTACGGGTGAATCTGCACGGATGAACCCAGATAGTAGCCAATCAGTGACACAACTGCCATACACAGCGCCGCGACGATAGTCCGCAATCCAAGTCCGAATGCGAACACACTGGCACCTTTGGGGATTGGCTTGCGCCGCATCGCGTCATCTTCCAATTTTTCACGGCACATACACATGTCCGGGATACCATCGGCAACCACGTTAATGAAGAGCAGCTGTAACGCCGCCAGCGGCGTATTGCGCCAGATAATAAAGCCCAGCAGCATCGTGATGATCTGTGCGATATTACTGGGAATAAGCGATATCAGCACTTTACGTATGTTATCATAAACGCGCCGACCTTCTTCCACCGCCGATACGATGGTCGCAAAATTGTCATCCGTGAGGATGATGTCACTCGCACTCTTTGACACGTCCGTGCCGGAGCCCATGGCAACACCGACATCGGCGGCTTTCAGTGCCGGGGCATCATTGACACCGTCGCCTGTCATCGCAACCACTTCACCATGTGACTGCCACGCCTGGACAATGCGGATTTTGTCTTCCGGTGTCACACGGGCGTATACAGAATAGTCCCTGACAGTCTCGTACAATTCTTTCTGCTCCAGCTCCGCAAGCTGAACGCCGGTGATGACTTTTTCCCCCTCGGCCAGGATGCCGATATCGCGGGCAATCGCACTGGCTGTGATGGCGTGATCTCCTGTGACCATCACGGTCTTGATGCCCGCTTCACGCGCCACTTTAACGGCGTCTTTACTTTCCGGGCGCGCGGGGTCAATCATGCCGACGAAACCGGCAAATGTCAGGCCGCATTCCAATTCCTCAGAATCCAGTTTTTCAGGCAGCTCGCTGTAATATTTATACGCGACTGTAAGCACTCTCAGTGCCCGGTGTGCGAATTCGTCATGCACCTCGTGCGCAAGGTCAAGATCCACGGTTGATTCCAAAAACGGCACCCGTTCAAACGCACCCTTGGTGATCGAAATATACCGCACAACATCAGAATCCATGTGCGTCTCATGCACTGTAGTCATAAGCTTTCTGTTGGAATCGAACGGTATTTCATGCACCCGCGGAAACATCTCATCAAGCAGACCTTTGTCTATATGCTTGTCTTGCAACAGCCTGATAATCGCCGTCTCAGTCGGGTCGCCGATCACACGTTCTTCACCGTCATGGACTTCTATGGTGGCGTTGCTGGCCAAGCTCATAATCTCAACCAACATCAGTTCGTCATCGTTGAAGTTATCTTCCGCGCTTTTAGGATCATGCCCGACAGACCAAACATTTTTGATTGTCATGCGGTTCATTGTCAACGTACCAGTTTTATCAGAACAGATAACAGACGCACTGCCAAGCGACTCAACAGCCGAAAGCTTACGGATAATCGCATTCTTCTTGGCCATCTGCAATATGCCATATGACAGTATTATTGTGACGATGATCGGCACATCTTCCGGAATCGCGGCCACGGCCAGCGACACGGAATTGAGCAGTATGTACATCACAGGCACGTTTTGAAACCACTGCATAAGGAACAACACGGCACTGGACGTCAACGCAACAACACATATGAGTTTGCATAGCGTATCCATCTTCCGCTGAAGCGGTGTGCGTTCTTTCTTCGTCGTATTCAAAAGCCCTGCGATTTTGCCCATTTCCGTCTGCATTCCGGTTTCAGTTACTACAGCCTTTACTTTTCCGTTCGTAATCAAGCAGCCGGAGAACATCATGTTAAACTGATCGCCAAGCGGTGCTTTTTCATCGATTTCCGCATCCGCATCTTTCTCAACGGGAACGCTTTCGCCGGTTAAAACAGCTTCCTCAACCTTCAGTCCCACACTTTCGATAATGCGTGCGTCGGCGGGAATCATGTCACCGGCCTCAAGCGTCAATATGTCTCCGGGCACAAGTTCTGTGGCATCGATGGTTTGTCTGACACCACCGCGGATTACTGTCGTCATTTGCGCGGTCATGCGTTTAAGTGCCTCAAGTGCTTTCTCCGCGCCCATCTCCTGCCGCACGGCCAACGTGGTGTTAATAATAACGAGTGCGAAGATGACAATCGCGTCTGTGAAACTATGCTCATCGACGATCGCTGTGTATAGCGCGATGATGCCTGCCGCAAGCAAAATAAAGGTCGTAAAATCTCGCAGATGGTGAAGTGCCTTCTGAAAGGCGCTTTCTTTCTTCTCATCGTCGAATTTGTTGGGGCCTCTTTCTGCAAAGGTTTTGCTGATCTGTTCGCTTGTCAAACCTTCCACCGGATCTGTATGCAGTTCCTGGTAGAGGTTTGACAATGTGTTTTGATGATGTTTCATCGTTCTGCCTTCCTCTTTTTCTATATATGGCAAGCGCGCAAATGCACTCACCCTCGTTTGACCCGCACATTCTACACCCTGTGAAACATTTATGCAAGACCATTTTTACCGGTTTGCGAACAAAAAACGCCAACCTTGCGTTGAGGCCTCCGTTTTTCTCCTCTGCTTGTGCTAATCCGCGATATTTGTGTGATTTTCATATAAAATACCGCTTCAAAATAAAATTGTTTCAACTTTCCGATATTTGTGATACAATTTAGCGGTTTCGCAAATAATTCAGAGAGGTTGTGTATTTTTGGACACAAAACAACATGTCGGCATCGTGCTTGCGGCACTGATACTGATCATCATGAACTTTATCCCGGAGATCGCTGGGCTTTCCCCTGCCGGAGTCCGGACGATTTGTATGCTGCTGGCCTTCCTTGTCATGCTTATCACCGCACCTTTCAGGATCCTTCACATTTGCTTCTTTTTTCTCGGACTTATGCCGGTTTTGGGCGTAGCACCGACCTTTGGTGCCGCGCTTTCCGGCATTTCAAATCCGGTGATACTTTTTGTCATCGCATCATTCGGCATCTCATCGGCGTTTACCACGCTGCCGCTTTCCCGGCGGATACTTGTCGCACTATTGCGCAAGTTCGGTAAAAACGTCAAGCTGATGCTGCTGGCGATTATGGCCAGTGCCCTGATTATCTCAGCCTTCGTTTCAAGTGTACCGACCTGTGCCGTATTTATGGGCATCGCTTTGAGTTTTCTAGAGCTGTATGAAAATCCCGATGATAAAAAACGCTCCGGCCGCACGTTCATGATTGCTGTGCCTGTCGCCACCATGATCGGCGCGTTTATGACGCCAATCGGCGGTACAATAAATCTCTTGGCGTTGAACGAGCTGTACGTACACACTGGTGCCACGATTCCTTTCGTACAATGGATGGCCGCCGGGATTCCAATATCTATCGTCACGCTGCCGGTCGCGTGGTGGCTTATCGTAAAAATACATAAACCGGCAGAGATAAGCCAAGAGATGGTTGCAAAATTTATCAACAACCTGGATATTCCGGAGAAAATCACCCGACCGGAAGTAACTGCCTTGGTAATCACCGGGCTTATGATGACACTATGGATCGCCTCGTCATGGGTCAGCGGGATCAATATTATGGTCGTCGCGGTGCTTGGTGCTTGCGTACTTTGCATCCCACAACTGAAAACGCTGAAATTTGACACGTTCGTCAGCGGCATCGGTTGGGATTCCGTTTTTCTGATCGCCACGGTGATCTCACTGGGGAATCTGATGGTTTCAAACGGCGTGAGCGGCTTTATCGTCTCGATACTGCCTGTGATGAACGTACCTACACCGCTTTTGATCGCATTCGGTGCCGCGCTGTTTTTTGCACTGTTGCTGATTATCCCTGTCGCGCCGTCGCTGGTTGTTATTATGGGCGTACCGCTGATATCGCTGGCTATCGGTGCCGGTGTATCTCCCGCGATCATGATGCTCACCGCCGCCATTGCCGGGAACGCCTGTTTCCTGCTCCCGCTCGATACAGTGCCGCTGCTTACGTATGGCAAGGGGTTCTATTCTATCAAAGATATGTTTATAAGCTCCCTGCCGATTCAGCTGTTTATGATCATCGGCATGTCACTCTGGCTAACTTTCATCGGCAGAGTCTTCGGCATGGTTTAAGTTTGAAATTAAGCGTATATACAAGAAGACTGTGAGATTCAACGAATTAACGAGCGTTATTTTGTGATACAAACCTATAGACAGCGCGTTGCAACAGTGGTATACTCTGGAATTAAGCAATACATATTAATATGGAGGTATATATATGAAAGACTTCAAGGGAAAAATCGCGTTTATCACAGGGGGCGCCTCTGGCGCTGGCCTGGGACAGGCAAAAGTGTTCGCAAAAGCAGGCATGAAAGTGGTTATCACCGATGTGCGTATTGACGCGCTGCATAGTGCTGTCAGCGAAATTGTCGAGTATTCCGGCTGTGACGTCGCTGACGTGCTTCCGCTGTGCTTCGATTTGACTGACCGTAAAGCATACACTTCCGCTGCGGATACGGTGGAAAAAGTATTCGGCGGCCCGCCGCATCTGCTGATTCAGACGGCCGGCGTCAACTCATTCGGACCGATTGAAGCATCCACATTTGACGATTTTGATTGGGTCATGGGCGTTTGCCTGGATCACGTTGTCAACGGCTTGGTACTCTTTGTTCCGCGTATGATCAAAGCGTACGGCGGTAAAGACGGCGTTGCCAGAGAAGAATTCCACGTGGCATGCACATCATCCATGGGCGCGTTCATGGCAGGCTCTACCTGCGGCCCATACTGCGCCGCCAAAGCTGCTGCAAACAACCTGATGTACAGCTATGCTGATGCGCTGGCTCCATATGGCGGCGGTTCAACAGTGCTGTGCCCAGGAAACATCAACTCCAACATCGGCGACGCTGAAAAGCATCGTCCGGAACATCTGCGCAACACAGGTTATCACGTATCTGAAGGCACAATGGCACACTTGAGATCAGTTCACGCCGGCGGCATTGATCCGATCGAACTGGGCGAGATTCTTAAAGAAGCGATTGAAAGCGGCCGTATCATTGCACTGCCGTTCAGCGATCCCAACACGTGGGGACCGATGCTGCGTAATTCAAACGCGATTATTGAAGACTACCTCCTAACAGCGGCAGAGCGTCAGAAAATAATGGAAGAGCGCATGGCCGAAATGATGAAAAATAGACCGGAAGGCGACAACCCGGGCGCGTGGACGGTGCCGGAAGGTGCTGAGCGTTTCGGTATGGCTCGCAAAGATCTGGACTATGTGGACCCTAACAAAAAAGCAAAATAGTCTCAGATTCTATATCAACAAGACAAAACCGGCAGGACGAATGTCCTGCCGGTTTTCAACTTATATAAACCGCGCCACTGAACAAAATGCGACGCCACTTGCTTTTATCCCAGGCCAAATATTCCAAACAGCCGGAAATCATTGAGACCCATCACAATGGCTATCATCGCCAAAATCGCCAGATGAAGCGGATATGCGGCGTAGAACAGGTACTTCACACTCCGCCCGCGCTGCCCGTTATATGCCCGAATAAGCGGGATGGCACCGAACATACCGAGAGGAAAAGCAATAAGCATTGGCGCGGCCGATGCCGCAGTACCGTACAGATCCATTAATTCAGCAAATTCAGGCATCGCGGCGAAGAACGGCGCACTGAAAAGCGCAATGACACCAAGCATAAGCAATCCGCTGACAAGCTGCGCACCCCCTGAAACAACAGGAGGAACCGCCCGTCTCGCTTTCTCGGATTTTATCAGGCGGTACAAGAACACCAACAACGGCCCGAAAATTCCCCAGTTGAATGCCAAGGATGCAATCATTATGCCGATAAACACCAGCGCAAACAATCCGCGTCTTTGCATCCGGTCGTATAGCTTGAGGATAAAAATCCCCAACAGCAGTGTAAACATAATGTTAAGCTGGAAGTTCGTTTGAAACATGAACATGAACGGAATCTGCGAAACCAGTCCGAAAATCAATAATCGGATCATGTATTTCGTCATATTTGACGTGTGCTTATACCCTTCCACAAGCAGGAACGCCATGATTGGGAACGTCAAGCCGCCCGCCGCGTTTAACGGCCATTGCAGCCAATACGGCACAATATCAGCCAGCGCGATGGCCGTATGCTGCATGATCATGCCGGTTATCGCGATGATTTTCAGCCAAAATGCATTGATACCAACAGATTTTTCCATTTTTATGTCCCACCCTTACTATTTCCCGTCAATTTGCAAATACAGGATATCACAAACCAATCAACTTTTGCAATCCTCAGACAGATGGCCGGCAGATATCTGCGCAAAGAATCACAAAGGGTGCGCATTGCGCACCCTTATCGCTTCTATTGCAGACCCAACTTACTCATCGCGTCTTCCCGCATTTTGAATTTCTGTATTTTGCCGGAAGCGGTCATCGGGAACTCCGTCACAAACTCAACATAGCTTGGGACTTTCCACTTGGCCATGTTGGTCAGCACGAAGTCTTTCACTTCTTTTTCCGTCATCTTCACATTGTCTTTTAAGATGATACAGGCCATAATCTCTTCGCCATACTGCTCGGACGGTACGCCGATCACCTGTACATCCATGATTTTCGGGTGAGTGTACAAAAACTCTTCAATCTCTTTTGGATAGACGTTCTCGCCACCCCGGATGATCATGTCTTTCAGCCGCCCGGTGATACGGTAATTGCCGTCAGACCGCTTCACTGCCAGGTCACCTGTGTGCAGCCAACCGTCTTCATCAATTGCCGCGGCGGTGGCGTCCGGCATTTTGTAATAGCCTTTCATCACATGATATCCGCGTGTGACAAATTCTCCGGTCTCTTCATCCGGGAGCTCGTTGTTCGTACTCGGGTCAACGATCCTGCACTCAATCCCCGGCAGTTCCCGCCCAACAGTGCCGACCCGGACTTCCACCGAGTCGTCAATTGAACTCATCGTAGCGCCAGGCGAACATTCCGTTTGGCCAAAGACGATCAATATTTCTGACATGTTCATCTTGTCAATCGCATCCTGCATAACGGATACGGGGCATGTGCTGCCCGCCATGATTCCGGTACGCATATGCGCGAAATCTTTGGGGTCGAAATCCTTATGCTCCAGCATCGCGATAAACATCGTTGGCACGCCGTTGATGGCGGTAATCCGCTCTTGCTTCACGCAGGCCAGCGATGACGTGGGCGAGAAATACGGCAGCGGACACATGGTGGAGCCATGTGCCATCGATGCTGTCATCGACAGCACCATACCGAAACAATGGAACATAGGCACATGGATCAAAAACCGATCCGCCGTGGACAGATCCATGCGGTCGCCAATGCATTTTCCATTGTTGACTATATTGTGGTGCGTCAGCATCACGCCTTTCGGGAATCCGGTTGTGCCTGATGTATATTGCATGTTGCAGACATCGTGCGGACGTGTCAGCGCGGCCAGGCGATGCACTTCTGCCACCGGCACTTTCTCTGACAACACAGATGCCTCGTCCCAAGTCAGGCAGCCTTTTTGTTTTGAGCTTACGTTGATAATGTTGCGCAAAAACGGCAATCTTCTGCATTTTAACGGCCTGGTCGAGGACGAATATGCCAACTCTGGGCAAATAGTCTTCATAACGGCAACATAGTCAGAATCCTTGTACCCATCAATCATCACCAACGTGTGGATATCTGCCTGACGCAAAAGATATTCCGCCTCGTGGACTTTGTACGAGGTGTTCATCGTCACAAGCACCGCGCCGATTTTAACGGATGCCCAGAACGTGATAAACCACTCCGGCACATTCGTTGCCCAAATGCAGACTTTGTCCCCGGGCTTCACGCCCAAAGCGATAAGTGACCTAGCGAACGTGTCAACATCCTCGCGGAATTCCCAATATGTCCGCGTGTAATCCAGCGTTGTGTATCTGAACGCGCACTGGTCGGGGAATTCTTCGACCACACGATCCAGCATTTCTGTGAACGTGATATCTAAAAGCTCGTCCTTCGGCCAGATAAATTTTCCTGTTTTGCGCCGGTTATCGAAGAGTTTTTCATCTGTTGCGCGATTTCCATTCAACCGATTCATCGTGTTCACATAGTGCGGCAGTATAATCTCATAATCGTCCAACGCCGGGCGATTGTCATTATCGCGTGACATATCAAGTGTCAGGTGACCCTTATAGTCGATTGACCGCAAGGCAATCAACGCATCTGAAATCGGCACATCGCCGTCCCCGGTCATGCATCGTGTCAATTTCCCGCCGGACTCAAAAGAATCACAGACATGTACAAGTTTTACATACGCGCCCAGATTACGAATCGTGGCATCCGCCGACTCATGGCCATATCTGTATGTGTGATGCAGATTCCACAACGCGGCCAGATGATCACTGGCGAACCGGTCAAGCACACCGCAGAGTCTTGCTGTGTTGGCATAGATGCCCTTTGTCTCAATCAACAGCGTGATATTGGCAGTCTCCGCTTCTTCCAGCAGCATACCGACCAGGGCGACAATCCGTTCTTCATCGGCGTCTGTCTCAAAATCCATATTGAGACAGACATACGGGGACTTTAGCGTTTTCGCAAGCTCTATACAATCTGACGCTAATTTCAACGCAGCGTCATAATCGTCCAATTCCTCCGCTCCCGCAGAGACGTTGACTGTAATGCACGGTATTTCAAGCGATTTTCCACCGGTGCTGCGCGGGGCGGATTGGGGATTGTAACAAAGCTCCAGCCCGTGGAATTCCATTTTTTCAGCCAAGTCGCAATGCTCGTTCCACGAGAGGTTTTCCCACGCGTTTGATTTATACGAAAGTTTCATGATTCACCTCTTGATTTAGAGAGTGCCGCCAGTTCCGCGCCGGTGCGCTGAAGGGCCGCATCATTGACATGATATGAAATGCCAAGGGATTCACCCCGGACTTTGATTATGTTCAGAAATTGCTCCAGCGACAGTGTACGGGGCTTCCCAGCACACGATGAGAGCTTGATCTGCCCTACACCCATCTTAACGCCCATCAGTGCGGCGGCAGAGCCGAGACCCAGGTTATCGGTACAGTGCAGTGACAGCGTATGTTTTTTCAATTCCGGCACGGAATCCAAGACAGATGCAATGAAATCCTGCATCTCTTCCGGCAGCATTTCACCGACTGAGTCGCAGAGCGTGATTGTCCCGGCACCGGCCTTGATGGCGGCTTTCAACACATCTTTCAAAAACGCAGGATCGCTGCGTGTCGCGTCTATCGCCGTGAACTCAACGTCCTCACACAGTTTCCGGCAGTATCCGGTTATGTCGCTGATTAAAGGCAGTGCTTTGTCGGCTTTCATCTGATACATATATTCCATCTGCACCGTTGACGTCGGCATGGATACATTCATCCGCGGGCGTTTGGCCTTGGAAAGCGACAACCACGTCCGATCCACACTCTCTTTAGATAACGCAACCGGCACGCAGATACAACTATGCAGCAGTGTGGATGACAGCGTCCGTATAAATGCCGCGTCGGCCGGCTCTTCCCCGACAAGGCCTGTTTCGATGACATCTATCCGCAGTTTTTCTAACAGTTTCGCGGTCTCCAGTTTTTCCTTAAAGCTCAAAACCGGCGGATAAGACTGATCCGACTCACGCAATGTGACATCAGCAATTTTAATTTCAAACATTTTTCAACGATTATTCCTTTCGATATGGTTAGATATGCACTTCATTGCGGCCTGTAGGGGCGCACAATGTGCGCCCGCCAACCTTTAGGAAACGTTACGAAAGGTCACGGGCGAATAATATTCGCCCCTGCAGGGTGGCAGAACAGGTGCAGCACCTGCTAAACTTCAACCGTCCAGCCCATGTCATCGGGCGCGTTGCCTGTTTGAATGCCGGACAGCGTATCATATACCCTCTGTGCAATCTCTCCGACCGCGCCGTTTTTGATGACAAGGCTTTTGTCTTTTATCAACAGCTTACCGACCGGCGATATCACCGCCGCCGTACCGGTGGCGAATATCTCTGTAAGACTGCCGTCTTCAATGGCTTTTGCGACGTCTTCAATCCGGATTTTGCGTTCGGAAACCTTCACACCCCATTTTTGCAACAGCGCGATAACGCTGTCTCGCGTTACACCGGGCAAGATCGTCCCCAAAAGCGGCGGGGTGATCACCTCATCGTCAATCACAAAGAATGCGTTCGATGTGCCGATTTCTTCAACATAGCTATGCTCCACCGCGTCAAGCCACATCACCTGATCACAGCCCATATCCTTCGCCTTTTGCTGGGATTTCAGAGACCCCGCATAGTTGCCGCCGACTTTAGCTGCGCCGGTGCCGCCGGGCGCGGCGCGGATGTATTCATCCTCGACAAGTATGTTTGTCGGCTGCAATCCGCCCCCTGGGGTGTCGTAATACGACCCAACAGGACTCAGTATAATAATAAACTTAAAATGTTCTGCCGGATGTACACCGAGGAACGCGTCATCGGCGATGATAAACGGG
>WQVW01000020.1 GCA_009785655.1 Oscillospiraceae bacterium
AACGGATTGAGTTTTTCTAACTCTTTCGGATTTATGATTTTGATTATATAATCCATTTTCAGTATCTCCAATAGTCACGCGGACGGGCGGATTTTGTTCTGCCCGTCCGCGTTTTGTTTATCACCCTAGGCATTATCCTCAACAAGACTATCCGCCAGCTGCATACAGTAGGCCAGGGCGCGACCGTAGCTGTTGCCGTTTAGCAGGAGAGGGTAATCAATCGCGTACATGCCGCCGGCGACGTTGCCGACAGCATACAGGCCGGGGATCGGACGGCCGCCGGAATCTAGCACATTCAGGCGCGAATCTGTCAGCGCGCCGCCGAATACGTCAAGCAGCGTAGCCCCCCACTTCAGTGCGTAGAACGGCGGTTTTACTATTGGCGTCAGCATCTCATCGCGTTTGCCGAAGTCTGTGTCGTCTCCGTTGGCGACAAGCTCATTATAGCGATCCACCGTCGCTTTCAGCGTCTGATAGGGGACATTCATCTTTTCGGCGAGTGCTTCCAGCGTATCCGCTTTCCAGCCGTGGGGTTCACGCCCGGAATCCGGCATGTCGGCGGGATAGCCGCGACCGGCGAGAACGCGTTCTACGGCGGTAGTCAGCTCTTCGCGATTAAACTTGTTGCCCACAAAGTGCAGCATCGACATGCCCTGTCCACCCAGCAGATCCCATCTCTCGCCGATTTCGTCGGCATATTTGTCGTCGAAAAGCGTGAAGCAGAAATCACCGCCGGGCTGCATCATGCACCGTATGGACTTCGCCTGCATCCATGTGTCTTCGTTCATAAAGCGTTTTCCGAGCCGGTTTACATGCAGGTAGAAAAACTGAAATCCGCTGTAACCCAATGCGTGCAAGGTGGACGCCCATTCAGGGTTATCCAGCACAGCCCCCGCCCAATAGGCCATTTTCTGGCCGTCACCGGTGTTTCCGTTCCGTGGGAAATGCTTCGCCGCCCGAAGGCCGGACGGGCAGAACGCCTCCAGCATTTCCTTATCATCACTGCAATCCCCGGTGGCCAGCACGACGGCTTTTCGCCCTTTATAACGCCGCAGCTTGCCATCCGCACCTTTGGCGATGCAGGAGACAACTCTGCCATCAGCATCCTTTTCAAGCTGCGTGGCAGTGGTGCTGCGGAACAGCTGTCCGCCGTTTTTCAAGAGTTCTTTCAGAAAAATTTCACAAGCCAGCGGGCCGCCGAACCTGGCGTCATAATCTGTCCGCCCCTCTTTGAGATCAATATGATGTGTGCCAAGATATTCGCCAAACATCGGCCCCTTATAGCTGACGTAGACCCGCGCATCCACACAGTCTCCGGCGAGATCCAGCATCCAGTGAAATCCTTCGGCACTGCGGTTGATGAAAATCCAAAGCAATTCCTCTTCAACGCGGCTGCCGCTGACTTTCAGCCAATCCGCCGCGAGCTGCTTTTTGTCGATCACAATGCCTTGTTCTGCCATAGCCCTTGAATTGATGGCGGCGAACTGTGCCCCAATCGCGGTTTGCCTGGCACTTTTGTCGATCACAATGCAGTTCAATCCAACCGCAGAGCACCTGGCCGCGGCAGAGAGCCCGCTGATTCCGCCGCCGATGACGACGACATCAGTCTCAAGCGTTTCAGCGATTTCCGCCTCCGAAATCGGCGCGGGCGGAGTCTCCCACGTATACCCGCGTTTGGGGGATTTGTTGCTATAAAACTTCATTTCCAAATTTCCAGACATTTTCCTGCGCCTCCATTCATTTTATTGTTTTCAGATTACCATAATTGTCCGGCAAAAACAATGACGAATAGGTGATTAATATAATCCGCGCCCATTCGTCTAAGTAATTTTGTTGAAATTGTTGCCGCGTGTGTGCTATAGTTAATCGCAGGAAAAGAAGCACAATCGGCGCAAGGATGAATAGTTTTGGTGCCGATAAAGGAGCAAAAACGATGAATGAAAAAGCAAAAAAATATTGGGATGAATTTTGGCAAGGGAAGCAGCCACCACAGTCTGTGGATGCGTGGCAGTTTGGCTTTGACCCGGATGGGTTGGCGCAATTAGTCATCCAAGGCAAGAAAACTGCCACGGCCAGCAGTTATGTGTGTTATGAGCTGGAGAACGAACCGCTGCCTGCGGTGGATGACTACAGCATCATTTTGAACAGCAGAGATGAACCGGTGGCGATGATCAAAACGGTGGATATCCAGGTTATACCAATGAATGCAGTGCCCGAAGCATTCGCCATTGCGGAAGGTGAGGGAGACTTGAGTTATCAATACTGGTGGGATGGCCATAAAGAAGCTTTCAGCCAGGACTTGGCTGAATTTGGCCGGGAATTTTCTGAAGATATGCTGGTGGTTTGCCAAAGGTTTGAGTTGGTTGACATAAAAACGCAGTAGCTTGATAAACAAAATAAACATTTTACGTGCAGGAGATGGCACTTATGGATAGTTACCTCACCATACCCCGGGCAGGGGAAGCGGAATTTATTGAAAAACGCTCCCGATTTATTGGGTATATCAAGCCTGTCACAACCGAATCTGAGGCGGCCGCGTTTGTGGCTGACATACGCGCACAGCACAAGAAAGCGAATCATCATTGCTATGCGTACATTCTGCGCGCGGGGAATATCATGCGCTACAGCGATGACGGTGAACCGCAGGGAACTGCCGGGACTCCGATTCTGGAAGTCATCCGGCGTGAGGGAATCGTCGATACGGTGGTCGTTGTCACACGATATTTCGGCGGGGTTTTATTGGGCGCCGGCGGACTTGTCCGTGCCTATACTCATGCGGCGAAGCTTGCGCTGGATGCGGTCGGTATCGCCGAAATGTGTCTGTGCACGGATTTGATGATGGAAACGCCTTACGCATGGTATGAACAGACAACAAAGTTTTTGGATGATTATCCGGCACAGATACTTGCCACAAGTTTTGCAGGAGTCGTGACGCCGCATATCCGCATACGGGCAGACAGTTTTGCGGCGCTGAAAGCGGCGTTGACTGAACTCTCCGCAGGGAAGCTATGCCCGTTTGTTATGGGCGAGATATTTGCGCCGATGTGAGCAATCGCTACAACTCCACAAAATGAAGCGTATATAATCCTGTCACCGGGTCTCGGTGCACACTGTCTGCAAACACGCCTTTGCCGGTGCTTAGCATGGCGGCTTCAACACGGGGAATTTTTCGCCCCAACATTTGCTCCGCTGTTTCTGTCACACGATTGCGCCCGTCATTTTTTAAGAAATGCGGCGCGTTTTTTCCTTTGACCATACTCAGCCAGTCGCAGATTAGCCGGTCTTTCAATGCGTTTGCGTCTATACCCGGCAGATTAACGCAGAAATCATATATTCCCACGGCATAGTCTGAAAGCGATGTCGCATGATTCGGCGCAGCCTCACCAAGTGCGCGAAACAGCGAAAAAGGACGTATGCCAGAAACAGACAGAACGTATTCCAGCACGGACAAAAATCGGCCTTTGTTGTAGGTATGCTGTAACGCGTTTTCCGCGTGTTTGAGTGTTTGCAAATCCTCCGCACTCAGCCAAGGGCTATGCTGTATCTCATACGGCGGCTCCGCGGAATAGTGTATCTCCAGATTTTCGGCCTGCGCACGCAATTGACTGCCGTGCAGCAGTTTCAGAAAGCCCAGTTGCAATGTGTGCGCGCCCAAAGCATACGCGCGGTCAAACCCGTTCTGGAAATCAGGCAAAGTTTCGTACGGAAGTCCGGCGATCAAATCCACATGGACATGGATGTTTCGGCTTTGCAGAATCGCCCGGATGTTTTGCTCTGCTTTGTGTAAGTCTGTTTGCCTGGATGACGCATTCAGCGCAGGTTCAAAGAAGCTCTGCAATCCTGCTTCAATCTGAATACGTCCCGGTGGCGCGGTGCTTAAAAGCGATAATGTCCGTTCGTCGAATAAATCTGCCCCTACCTCAAAGTGGAAACAGCAGGTCGTATCAAGCCCGATGATATACTCAAACAATTCGTATGCGCGGTTGGCATCGCAGTTGAACGTTCTGTCCACAAACTTTATAGTTCGCGCGCCGGATTGAGAGAGTTTGTATATCTGCGTTTTTGCTGATTCGATCGGAAAAAATCTCACGCCGCTGCCGCCGGACAGGCAAAACGCGCATTGAAACGGACAGCCTCGCGATGTTTCAAGATAAGCAAGTCTGCCTTGCAATGCGTTCAGATAATCTGCGTTGTATGGGTCGATTGGCTCAGCGGGCAACGAGGACTCTGCCGGTGCTGGTTTGCCTTCGGCCAATGCGTCTAAAAGCATGGGGAGATTGTACTCCCCCTCACCGTGCAACACAAAATCAGCACCGATTTTAAGCCAGAACGCCGCATTGTGCGACGCCTCCGGACCGCCTAGGATCAACGCCGTGTCCGGCAGTGATTCCCGCAATAGCTTCAGCAAGCCCGGCAGCTTGCTTGCGTTCCAAATATACGTCGATATGCCCACCACATCTGGCGCGGACGCTGCGATTAAATCCACGATATCATCATTGTGCTGATGAATAGTGGATTCAACGATATGCACATCGTGCGGCAGTTTCGCATATCGCGTGACGCCGCCTGCCAGCACCCACACAGCCAGCGATGAATGTACATATTTTGCATTTATCGCCAAAAGAACAACTTTACTCATAATACAAGCATTATAGCACAGCGAAGCCATTTGTGCTATAATGCTTGTATCAGGAGGAGATAAAAATATGCCGTTTACATCAGCAACGATAGATTTTCTTATAGAAAACAAGCTCCAAGACAACCGCGAGTGGTTCAAAGAGAATAAGGAGCGATATAATCAGGTTATACTGGAACCGTTCGTGGAACTGGTGACTCAGCTTGCCCCGGATATGCTGAAAATTGACCCGCAGCTTATTACTGAGGCGCGGGTGGATAGAACATTGTCACGCATCTATCGCGATACGCGTTTTTCCAAGGATAAATCACTGTACCGCGACAATATGTGGTTGGTTTTTATGCGCCAGAAAAAATTGTACGATGGATTGCCAGCTTTTTATTTTGACCTGAATCCTTTCGGATTCAGCTACGGCATGGGCTATTACCAAGCGTCCACCGCTTCAATGAACGCGATACGGCAACTGATTCTTGACGATGCCCCGGCTTTTCAAAAGGCCGAAAAAGCATTCCGGAAACAGGCTGTTTTCACGATGGAAGGCGATGCTTACAAGCGGAGCAAGCACCCCGATATGCCGGAACGTCAGCGCGAGTGGCTGGACAAAAAGAGTCTGTCGTTCAACTGCTACAGCAAAGATTTTGATCTGCTGTTTTCGGACAAACTGGCCGATACGCTGCTGGAAGGTTTCCGTCTGCTCAAACCGATATATGATTTCTTATGGCTGGCTGAAACACAGCGGGAGATACTATGATATAGATACGCACAACAAAAGCGGGGTGATTACCCCGCTTTTTGATTATGGGAACCAGATTGACTCACGACCAGGAGCTATAGGGGTGATTCCTACGCTTTTTTCATCATCTGAATATACGCCCGCAGCGGGTCAGCTGCTGATTTTCCGTGTTCGGCGATGATACGAACGATGGCGCTGCCGACAATCACGCCGTCGGCCATGGCGGCGTAGTGCGCCGCTTGAGATGGCTCTGAAATCCCGAACCCAACGGCAACCGGGATATCTGTCACGTTTCTTATATCTGCGATGATTGCGGCGATGTCGGTAGTGATCTCATTCCGCACACCGGTCACGCCCAGTGAGGACACGAGATATATGAACCCCTCAGCATCCGCGGCGATTTTGGCGGCGCGGTCTTTTGAAGTGGGCGCAATCAGTGAGACGATTTCAACGCCGTATTGCTTCGCTATGGATTTCACTTCGCCCTGCTCCTCGAAAGGCACATCGGGGATAATCGCACCGCAGACGCCGATCTCGGCGCATTGTTGGAAGAATCTGTCCCGGCCATAGACGAATATGGGATTATAATAGGTCATAAACACAACCGGCACGTGCATTTTGTATTTGATTGAGCCGACCATATCAAACACCCCGTTCAGCCTGGCACCGGCGGCCAACGCCCTGGCACTGGCGGATTCAATCACTTCACCCTCCGCGATAGGGTCGGAAAACGGAATGCCAATCTCTATCAAGTCTGCGCCCGCGTCCTGCGCTGTCAGAATATACTCCGCCGAGGTTTCAAGATCCGGGTCTCCGGCCATCAGATAGGCGATGAATGCTTTGCCGTTTTGAAACGCGTCGCTGATCTTATTCATGAATATCCTCCCCTCTGTATCTGGCGATTGGTGCGCAATCTTTGTCGCCCCTGCCGGAAAGGCAGATCACGATGTTTTTGTCAGGGTCGAGTTCTTTTGCAAGTTTCACGGCATAAGCCACGGCGTGGGCGGATTCTATGGCCGGGATGATCCCCTCGGTGCGGGATAGGAGTTCAAACGCATCTACAGCCTCGTTATCCGTTACCGGGACGTATTTGACGCGCCCAGATTTGTGCAAAAACGCATGTTCCGGGCCGATGCCGGGGTAATCCAATCCTGCCGAGACTGAGTAAACCGGCGAGATTTGCCCGAATTCATCTTGGCAGAAAAGCGACTTCATACCGTGAAATACCCCGTCCGAACCTTTGGAGATTGTTGCCGCGTGCTGATCTGTGTCAATCCCGCGCCCCGCCGCCTCACAGCCATAAAGCTGCACCGATGCATCCCCGATGAAGTCATAGAATGCACCGATCGCGTTAGAGCCGCCGCCGACACAAGCGACCACAGCATCCGGTAATCCGCCCATCGATTGGCGCGCCTGTGCCTTGATCTCCTGGCCGATAATGCTTTGGAAATCACGGACAATCGTCGGAAACGGATGCGGCCCCAGGGCAGAACCCAAAACATAATGCGTATCCGATATTCGACGCGACCATTCACGCAATGTTTCATTCACTGCGTCTTTCAGTGTCATCGTGCCAGATGTTACAGGATGGACGCGTGCGCCCAACAGGCGCATACGGTATACGTTCAGCGCCTGCCGCTCCGTGTCCTCTTTGCCCATGAACACGTCACATTCCATGCCGAACAGTGCCGCCGCTGTGGCGGAAGCCACGCCGTGCTGCCCTGCGCCGGTTTCCGCGATAATCCTGGTTTTGCCCATGCGTTTCGCCAGCAATGCTTGCCCCAGGACGTTATTGATTTTATGTGACCCTGTGTGATTCAAGTCCTCACGCTTGAGCCAGATTGCGGCTCCGCCGATTTTCTTTGTGAGGTTCGCGGCAGAATAGAGCAGTGATGGACGCCCCGCGTAATCGTTCAGCAGCATTTTGAACTCGGCCTGAAAATCCGGGTCGTTTTTGTAATATTGATACGCATTTTCAAGCTCAATCAGCGCAGACATCAATGTTTCCGGGACGTATTGCCCGCCGTAGATGCCAAATCTTCCTTTTCCCATTTAAAAATTCTCCCTAACCAGACGTACAAGTCTGTCGATTTTTTGATAGTCTTTCACGCCATTGGTCTCAACGCCGCTGCTGACATCCACGCAATACGGCCGCAGCAGACGGATAGCGTCAGTGACGTTTGTCTCATTGAGTCCGCCAGCGAGGAAATACGGTGCTTTGTCTCCCCGCAAAATGCGCCAGTCGAAGGTTTTGCCGCTCCCGCCGCCGGAATCGAACAGCAGATAATCCGCGCCCAGCGGGAAGCTCGGCAGTTGAGCGTCTATGCGCAGAGCTTTGATTATCTGGCAGCTGCACAGGCTGCGCAGATTTTCGATATAATTGGCATCCTCATCGCCATGCAACTGTGCGATGTCAATCACACCACGGTCAAAAAGTTTTGCAATGTAATCAGGGCTATGATCTGCAAACACGCCAACAGATTGTATCCTGTTGTCAAGTTTTTCGCGGAGCTCTGCGGCTGTATCGCAATCAACTTGCCGCCGGCTTTCAGCGAATACGAATCCGATATAGTCCGGAAGCGAATGGTTCACAGCCACGATATCTGCCATGCGGGTCAGGCCGCATATCTTGATTAACGTCATAGCGGATTGCCGCTCAGCGTACGCAGTGCCGCTTTTTTGTCAGGCGCACGCATCAGTGTCTCACCAATCAATGCAGCGTTTACGCCGTTTTTGCGGAGTAAAGCCACATCTTCTGCCGTTTGTATACCACTTTCGGATACGAATATTGTATCATCCGGCGCGAGTGTGCGTAACCGTATGCTGTTGTCGATATCAACTTCAAATGTCCGCAGGTCGCGGTTGTTCACACCGATTATTCTCGCCCCGGCGGTGATTGCCGTTTTAACTTCAGCTTCGTTATGTGCTTCGACGAGACAAGATAGGCCGAGCCTGTCGGCGATGCCGATATATTCGGCAATTTCAGCGGGGGAGAGGATAGCGCAAATCAGCAATATAGCATCCACGCCCAACGCCGCCGATTGTAAGATTTGAAACGGATCGACAATAAAATCCTTCCTAAGAATCGGGATATCGACTGCATTGCGTATCTCTGTCAGATAACAATCCGCGCCCAAGAAGAACTCAGGTTCTGTGAGGACAGATATTGCGGCGGCACCCGCATCTGCATACGCACGCGCGATGTCGATATAGGGGAAGTCTTCTGCAATCACGCCTTTCGAGGGTGAAGCTTTCTTTACCTCACAGATGAAAGCCATTTCAGTGCCGCGTAAAACATGCTCGAACATAAACGGGCGAGAAGACGGGTGCGCATGGACATCGCCGAATGCAGCTTTTTCGCGCGCAACGCGCTGCGCAGTTGCAGAAACGATGTCGTCAAGTATGCTCATGATGCAGCCTCCTTTGTCACGCGGATAAAATCTTCCAATTTGCGCTTGGCTTTGCCGCTGTCGATAAGCGCTTGCGCAAGCCGGACGCATTCGCGCATGGTCACATTGTTTTTGGACATATACAACGCGCCCGCTGAATTTAAGACCACGGCGTCACGCTTTGGCCCCATTTCTCCGGAGAGGATTTTTAACGCGATCTCAGCGTTTTCATCGGGGTCGCCGCCGGTTAAATCTTTCAATTCACACCGGGGGAGGCCAAACTGCTCCGGTGTGATGAAATAGCTCATCAGTCTGCCATCGGTGACCTCGCATATGGTCGAGGTGCCGGTCATTGTGATCTCATCCAACCCATCGTGACCGTGCACGACCATCGCGCGTTTCACGCCGAGATTGTTCAGTACACGCGCCAACGGCTGCACGAGATTTATGTCATACACGCCCAACAGCTGCATATTCGCACCCGCCGGATTCGCCAGAGGGCCGAGTATATTGAATATGGTGCGCACACCAAGCTCCCGTCGTACCGGTGCGACATGTTTCATCGCGGAGTGATAGACCTGTGCGAGCATGAAACACATGCCTGTTTTGTCAAGGACATATTTGCTTTGTTCTGCGTTTAAGTTGATGTTAACGCCCAACGCCTCCAGCACATCGGCACTGCCGCACTTGCTGGATACGCTTCTGTTGCCGTGTTTGGCGACAGGAACCCCGGCGGCTGCCACAACGAATGACGTTACGGTAGATATGTTAAAAGTATTTAACCCATCCCCGCCGGTGCCGACAATATCAATCACATCAGTATCAGGCTGGAGTCTGACGCATTTTTCGCGCAAAACCCCTGCACAGGCGGTGATTTCGTCAATCGTCTCACCCTTTAATCGCATGGCCGCGAGAAATGCACCCATCTGCGCATCGCTGGAGAGGCCGTCCATAATCTGTATCATAACGGCTCGCGCTGTTTCAACCGACAGATCATTCCCTGCCAATATTTCATAAATCGCTTGTTCAATCATGGCTCGGATTTGCCTCCGATCTGCAGGAAATTCTCCACTATTCGCGCCCCGTCCGGGGTCAGGATAGATTCGGGGTGAAATTGCAGTCCGAAAATATCAAAATCGCGATGGGCGACGCCCATGACTTCTCCGTCATCTGTTTCGGATATGACCAGCAGCTCATCCGGCAGCGTGTCGCGCGTGGCGGCGAGTGAATGATATCGCCCAGCTTGCATAATCGGCGGCAGGCCGCGGAAAATCGGGTTGCCGTTGGCGATGTGTATCAGATTTTGCTTTCCATGCGTCAATGACTTCGCGTACGTTATCTCCGCACCGAAAACCTCACAGATCGCCTGATGGCCGAGGCATATGCCGAGTAGTGGGACTTTTCCGGCCAAATGCTGTATAACCTCCTCACAGATTCCGGCGTCTTTGGGTTTGCCCGGCCCAGGTGAGATGATGATATGCGACGCATTTAACTCCGCAACTTCTGATACGCTGAGTTCGTCATTCCTGACAACGCGGATATTTGGGTTCAGCGCGCCCACCATTTGATATAAATTATAAGTAAAGCTGTCGTAGTTGTCCATAATCAGTATCATCGTTATATCCTCCCGCTGTTTTTCAGCGCGTCAATGACGGCTTGGGATTTATTAAGCGTTTCCTGATATTCCTTATCCGGTTCACTCTCTGCCACAATGCCAGCGCCGGCTTGAACGAACACTTTTGAATTTTTCAACACCGCCATGCGGATACCGATACACATGTCCATGTTGCCGGTGAAATCGATGTACCCCAGCGCACCGCCGTATACGCCGCGCTTGATTCCCTCAAGATTGTCGATAATCTCACAAGCGCGTTTCTTTGGGGCACCGGACAGTGTGCCTGCCGGAAGCGCGGAGGCAATGACGTCAATGGCATCCAGCCCATCCTGCAGCTCACCGACAACGCGTGTGGAGATGTGGCTGACGTGTGAAAACCGCTTGATTTCGCGGTATTCGGGAATCCTTACACTGCCGAAGCGGCTGACTCTGCCGACATCATTGCGGGCTAAATCGACCAGCATGTCATGTTCGGAAAGCTCTTTTTCATCGTTTAACAATGCTGTTTCCAACGCTTTATCCTCTTCAAGCGTTTTGCCGCGCGGACATGTACCTGCCAGCGGGAAGGAACTCACCTCGCCGTCCCGCAGAGACACAAGCGTCTCCGGAGAGGAACAGGCGATCTCTATATCGCTCAGCCGCATATAGACCATATAGGGCGACGGATTTGTCGTCCGCAAAAGTCTGTATGTCTGAAGTAGGTCGCCGTCAAATGGTGCAGTGAAGCGATTTGATATCACCGCCTGGAAAATGTCGCCTTCATAGATATGGTCTTTGACCTTGTTGACCATTTGCGCAAACTGTGCTTCAGAGAATGCGGATGAAAACTCCCCGCACGATGAAGAAGATTCATCGCCGGCAGCTGTGCGCAGAACCAGTTGTTCCATGTCTTTTAAGTCCTGGACACCTTTTATATAGCTGTTGTCAAGATCATTGGCGGCAACGTTGACAATCAGATATATTTTCTGCCGAAAATGGTCGAACGCGATCACTTTGTCCACCAGCATCAGATTGAAATCGTCAAACCCGTCGGAGTCAGCCGCTTTTAATTTCAACCCCGGGATGAAATGCTGCGCAAAGTCGTAGGAGAAGTAACCTACCAATCCGCCGGTGAAAGGGGGGAGACTTGGTATACGTGGGCTTTTGTAATCGCCCAGAAGCTGTCTGATCAGCTTGACCGGGTCATCAATCACGGTATGTTTACCGGTGCCATCTTTCACTGTGACGATGCCATTTGTTCCGCTGATTGTGACGGATGGCGCGCAACCCAGGAACGTGTAACGACCCCAACCGTCACCGCCGTCGTTTACACTTTCCAGGATGAACCAGTTTTCACCGGTTTTACGTATATTCCGGAGTATTTCGATGGGTGTTTTTACGTCAGAGAACATCTCCAACGCAATGGGGACGATTGTTTTTCCTTCGGACAGCCTTTTGGCCTCATCTAATGCGGGACTGATCATGATATAAATCCTCCTTAAAAAGCAAAATACCCGTCCTTGAACTAAACTAGTTCAAGGACGGGTGCAATTCCCGTGGTGCCACCTTGATTCACAGGATACACATATCCCATGCGCTCAACAGGGTACAATCATACCCCTCGCAACTGACGTATGCGGTCACGTCGCAGAATACTCACAGTTCCTGTAAAAAACGGCGATCGGCCATTTTCTCCAAACTCTGTTTTGACTGCGCCCTCAGCGGTCCATTTGATAAGCTGCGTTGTGCGAGACTCTCAGCAAAATCCCACTCTCTGTGACTGCACACCTACCGTTATCTCCGCGTCGACGGTTTGACTATGAAATTATTGTAGATCATTATACGCATTCCCGCAAATAATGTCAAGAAAAATTTTGAATGTATTTTTCCCAACTCTATGATATAATCAAAACACAATAAAAGCCGCCTGTGAAGGACGGTAATAAAAAAGGAGGACATATGATGAACGAAACGTTAAAAGCCATAGCGGAGCGGTACTCCTGCCGCGATTTTAAGGATACGCCGCTAACAGAGGTACAGATCAAAGCCATTGTCGAAGCCGCACTGGCTGCGCCCAGTGCCAGAAACGACATGCCGTGGCAGGTGATCATGGTCACCGATAAGGCATTGATTGAGGAACTTGACGCGGAAACAATGAACGTCATGTCTGCTATGGAGGATAAGACGTACTATGAACGCATTAAAGAGCGCGGCGGAAAGGTGTTCTACAACGCGCCGTGTTTGGTGATGGTCGCCTCTGCCGGGACGCCGTTTTCTGCGATAGACTGTGGCATTTTAAGCCAAAACGTCACGCTGGCTGCGCACGCGCTTGGATTGGGCAGCGTGATTGTCGGCCTGGCCGGGATACCGCTGGCCGGTTCGCGCGGTGATGAGCTGAAAAAACGCCTGAAGTTCCCGGATGGCTATGAATTCGGCATCTCAATTCTGGTCGGTACCGCGAACAGCGGAAAAGAGCCGCATGACTTGAACATGGCAAAACT
>WQVW01000021.1 GCA_009785655.1 Oscillospiraceae bacterium
ACAATTTATTCAAAACGCCGCCGACCAGGCCGGGATTGTCCGCGGATATACAAAGCTGAATTACGAGTACCGCAGCGGGCAGAACATCCAGCAGATGACGTATCGCGCGCTGCAAATCGCTGAAAGTGAGCCCGGCGGCCCGGTCTATATGACAGCGACGCGTGAGGTTTTGGAGGAAGCGGGCGTTGATATCAACGCGGATCTACGTCTGTGGGGCAAAGTTTCGCCACTGGCATTGGATGATGATGCAGTAAAGCGCCTGACTGATGCGCTGACCCGCGCGAAAAAGCCGCTGATTATCGCGTCTTATCTGGGGCGGAACACAGAATCGGTCGGGGAGCTTGTAAAGCTTGCAGAGAAGCTCGCGATTCCTGTTGTGGAAGTAAACGAGCAGGCGTACATGAACTTCCCCGGTGACAATCCGCTGCACCTGGGATTTGATTCGCATGACTTGATTGCAGACACGGATTTGGTACTTGTAATAGACTGCGATTTGCCGTGGATACCATCACGCGCCGTACCCACAGAGGATTGCCGTGTGTTTTATCTGGACGCTGATCCGTTGAAAGCGGATATACCGCTATGGTACATCAAAGCGGAACGCCTCATGCGGGCGGATTCATACACCGCACTCTGGCAGATCAATGCGGCGTTGGCTTCCGCTGTGACAGATGCGGCGATTATAGAAACGAGACGGGCAACAATCCACAACATGCATAAACAACAGCGAGAGCGTTGGCTCGCCGAGGCATCAGCGGCAGAGAATCACATAACACCGGAGTTCCTGACCATGTGTGTGCGGGAGATTATCGATGACGATACTGTGATACTTAACGAAACGATCACAAACCGCGTACCGACAGATCGGCTGCTGCCACGGAACAAACCGGGGACGCTGTTCTCGAACGGCGCAAGCTCATTGGGTTGGCATGGCGGCGCGGCGGTGGGCATGAAGCTGGCGTGTCCGGATAAAGACATCGTCGCCCTCTGTGGGGACGGGACGTATATCTTCTCCTGCCCGACAGCGGTGCATTGGATGGCGGCGAAATACAACACGCCGTTTATGACAGTGATATACAACAATCAAGGCTGGAATGCCCCGAAACAAATCACAACACGGCAGCACCCGGACGGATACGCCGTGAGAGATAACAACTTTTGGACGCGCCTAAATCCTCCCGCAAGACTTGATCTGGTGGCTGAAGCCGCAGGCGGAGCGTTCGCCAGAACGGTCGAAGATCCGAAAGCGTTGAGGCAAGCATTGGCAGAGGGCAGGGAAGCCGTCCGGCAAGGCAGGGCGGCTGTGATAAACGTCATATTGCCGGGAGTGTAGGGGTGGATGGTAATCCACCCCTGGCTTGCCGGGACGATTCTTACAAGAGGAAGTGTAAAGTAATGTTAAACGAAATCAACAGCTACTATGAAAACTATGACGAAGAAGGCCGTTTATCTCGTGATTAAGATGCACATGGTGGAATATCTGACAACCATCCGTTACTTTGACCGGTTATTCGTGCCGGGCAGTCGGATTCTCGACGTCTGTGCCGGGGCGGGGAGATACTCGTTTTATCTTGCGGACAAGGGGCATATCGTGACAGCTTGTGACCTGGTGGAACATAATGTGGACATCATCAAAGCCAATCCGGACGCGGATAAATTGGCTGATATAGTTGTTTGCAATGCGCTTGCTCTGTCTCGGTTTGAGGATAGCAGCTTTGACGTTGCGCTGTGCATGGGCGCATTGTACCATTTGGGGAAAAATAAACAGCAAGCGGTATCTGAATGTGTGCGCGTATGCAAACCTGGCGGGATTGTCGTGCTTGCGTATATCACGAGGACAGGTGCGGTGCTGGCGAATATCAATGAGGATGCCAGCAATATGGATGCATTGTTGAAGATGATGGACGATACAGATGAGAGCATTTTCTTTAACCTGTGGCCGCATGAAATGGATGATATCGCGGAAAAATGCGGGTTGGAACGTATGCACCATGTCGGAACCGATATGATATATCCGGTTTCCGTGAAGCTGAACGACGCCAGTGAGGAAAGTTTTCAGAAATACATGGCGTTCCACCACCAAATCTGCGAAGACCCCAGCGTCCTCGGGGCGAGCATACATGGGTTATGGATCGGCAGGAAATAGTAAAGCGGCGGTAGTTACCCGCCGCTTTTATGTAGGGACGACCGCCCCGGTCATCCGTTTTTTGAATTGTCCACGGACGGTCGAGGGCGACCGTCCCTACAGATGTTTATCCAAAAAACCGAATATCCGCTCAACGCTTTCCTCACCGGCGTAACCGGGGTCGGCGTGCAGGAACTCTTCGCTTAAATCCAGCTCCGTCTCAACGCCCAGGGATTGGAGCTTTTCGTATAACTCCACCGCCTGCTGATACGGGATTATTGGGTCATGTCTCCCGTGCTGGCTCAGTACCGGCGGGACATCGGGGTGAACGTTGTCAATCGGGTTGGCGAAACGCACAAGATTGGGAATCAGCGTCGGATCAACGCCGAGCAGGGTTTCAAGTATGCTCTTAGCTTCCGGGGATTGCGCGCGAGGAAATCCAGACTCGTCATAATGTGTGTGCGTTTTGGTAAAATCAGTCGGCCCGAATTGGTTCACCACGGCTTTCACAGTGCAGGAGGGTTCACCGGGTGCGTTGTCAAAGCCTGGCTGATCTTGTGTGAACGCGGCCATCATCGCCAGATACGCCCCGGCCGATGCGCCGCAGAGTGCCGTGCGGGAAGCGTCCAGCAAATACGTCTCTGCATTTTGCGCGACCCAGTGCAATGCGGACTTGATGTCGAACAAGTTTTCAGGATACAGCACAGCCGGGCAGAACCTGTAGTTCAGGCTGATCACCGCGTATCCGCGATTCACACCGCCGATAAACGGAACAACCTGTACGTCGCCCTTGTCGCCGCGTATAAATCCGCCGCCGTGGGCAAAGATTACCACCGGGAACGGCCCGTCCCCCTCGTTCGGCAGATAGATATCGAGTGTCTGGCGCGGATCTTCGCCATACGGGCAGTTTAAAAATTTGCGCCTGATATCGGAAATGTCTAACGTCAGTTCACCCAGGCGGGCGAACATTCTTTCAACCTCGTGAGGCGGCATCAACTTAATTTCATCCATGGTTTGAATAAATTCCTTTCCGCGGTATTCAGCTATCCTGCGGCCATGCTGTCTTTATTCGGGGGACATTTTTGATTTAATCAAACAGTTCGGAGAGTTTATTAAGTACGGATACGATTTCAAGCTTTTGCGGGCAAGCTTCTTCACACGCACGGCAACCAACGCAATCTTTCGCGGAGGCACCCCAGTGGCCGGCCATTCGGTATGCGTGTTCTACATTGTTTGTCGTGTTGTATACCAGATAGTTGTTGTAAATATCTATCATTGACGGAATCGCGATTTTTGCGGGGCAATCTTCGCAATAATTGCAGCCGGTGCATTCGACACGCGGAATGGAATGGAAGATGTCCACAGCCCGTGCAACCGCCGCCTGCTCGTCCGTTGACAGCGGTTTAAAATCTTCAAATGTCTTGATATTGTCCTGCATTTGCGCAAACGTGCTCATACCGCTTAATGATACGGAAACGCCCTCCAGTCCGGCGGCGTATCTCATCGCCCAGGATGCCGCAGAGGCATCGGGGTTCAACGCTTTCAGCGCGGCAGTTGCGGGGTTGTCTTCAGATGCCAGCATACCGCCCTTGATCGGCTCCATAATAAAGATCGGCACATTGTGTTTGCGGGCAATTTCATAAATCTCGCGCGACTCAACTTTCGGATTCTCCCAGTCGATGTAATTGATTTGCAGCTGAACGAAATCCACATACGGATGCCTTGTCAGTATTTCGTCCAAATCCGCCGGTGTGCTGTGGAATGAGAAGCCTATCTTTTTGACGGTGCCTTTGGCTTTCAAGTCTTTGATAAATTCCCACGCACCCCAGCCTTCGCCGCGTTCAATGGATGTCTCCAAATTAAGCCCATGCAACATGTAGTAGTCGATATAATCAACGCCAAGATCTGTCAGAGAGGAATTGAATTGCTCTGGAATTTCCTTTTCAGATTGCATTACGCGCAGATTGAGCTTGGTGGCCACTTTGAACTTTTCGCGCGGATAACGCTTGACCACAGTGTCTCTCACAACCCATTCTGTTCTGTATACGAAAGCGGTGTCAAAATGGTCACCGCCGCTTTCGATAAATGCATCGACCATTTGGTTTATTTGCGCCATATCAAAATCTTCACCATTGCGCGGAAGCCGCATGAAACCGAAGCCAAGTTTTTTCATCTCGTTCATTTTAGCAAACTCCTTAGTCATTTTTTGCTATTATACATTCTTCTTTCGGATTTTGGAAGCGTTTTTGGTGAATTTCCCCTGAAAACCGAAAAGTGACTGAATCCACGCCAAATCCTGCGTGTCGATCGAGGATGTGGTCGCCAAAAAAGCAATGTAAATTACGACAGATAACACGATATGTAAAGTAACGGATGCCGTACCGGAATCCAACGGCAACCCAAGCCGCCGCAATAAAAAGACAGCGACACTGACAGCACCCGCCGCGCAGAACACGGATTTTATGATGCTAATAACAGAAAATCTTATTTTAGTAATCCTGGACAGCCGATGCAGACTCAGTGAGAAATTGAACACCTCAGTAAACCCAATCATAAACAGATATCCCATGACAGCAAATGTTGGCAAAAGAAAATAGACAAGCAAAACGCTGATCAACGAGTCAACGATATTCACCTTCATGGAATATATCTGCTGCCCCAGTCCGCGCAGCATACCATCAGTCAGACTGTCGAGGTACATGATCGGCATCAGCAAAGACAATATGCGTATATAACGCCCCACGTCGGTATTGTCGTAGATTGAGTAACCGATTTCCCCGGAAAACCGGAATAGAATCGCCGTCACGCCGATTGAAAATAAGAGACAAAGTCTCAGCGTCCGGCTTGTCAGGGCGGAGATGACATCTTGCTGATTGCGGACTTGCGCTTCAGTCAACGCCGGCACAAGCAATTCCGCCAGCGAATAGAACAGTGCCGATGGGAACATAATCACAGGGAAGACCATGCCCTGCACAATGCCGTAATCAGCCAAAGCTTGCTCCGCCGATGCGCCGGATCTTCGCAATCCGCGCGGGATAAGCAGGTTTTGAATGGTAGACAGTGCCGTGCGGGCATATGCGGACAAGGCCAGCGGCAAAGAGATTTTCAGCATCCGATGTGTCATGCCGCCGGTGTTTCTGCGCAATCGTGGGAATTTGCGCACGTCGAACTTATACAGCAAGTATAGAAAAATAAACGAACAGACTTCACCCAGTGTGCCGCCCATGACGATCATTGCACAGGCCGTTCGCAAATCGTAGCTGTAGCCAATCGACAACGCCGTGACGACAAATGAGATACGGATAACCTGCTCAACAATCTGCACAGACGCTGACTTTATCACTCTGCTGACTGCGGTAAAATACCCCGCCAGCACGGCCGACAATGAAAACGCCGGGAGACTCAGTGCCAGCAGTCTCAAGGAGAGTATCGTCCTGTCGTCGCCAATGATTGTGCCGCCGATATAATCCGCGCCGAACCACATCGCGGCCATCGCGGCAGTACCGAAAGCAGCGGAGTAAATCAAACACCTTCGCACGGCGGGCTTCACGCCGCCGGGATTATTTTTGCCGAGTTCTTCCGACACAAGCCTGGTCGTTGCGAACCGTATGCCGGACAATGCAAATGTTGTGGACAGCATACTCACCGACATGATCAGTTGGAAAAGCCCGATCCCGGCGGCACCGATGGTTCTGGACAAATAGACTTGAAAAGCCATGCCCACCGTGCGCATCAGGAATGCCGTGGCGGTCAATAAAATCGTATTATACAGCATCGTTTTGCCGCGCTTCATAGCAATCCCCCAAACATGGCGTAAAATGGACTGCTATAATCATATGCGGCACAGACGTGGCGACATGTCCGAAAATTTTGGGAAAACCGCACCCCCTGCAGGGGCACACACTGTGCGCCCGCGGATTCCACTGCGTCTATAAAAATGCGTTCAGGACTCAGGTACGGCGGGCGAACACCGCTCGCCCCTACAAGGCGGCTTTTTTTATCTTTTCGTACACATCAGGCAGATTTTCCTCAATATTATACGCCCTGCCGTCAGGGCCGACCCAGATGTGAAAAGTTTCGGCGGTGTTGATTACCTCGCCGGAGTCATTGAGAATCTCATACACAAGCTGAATTTTACGCGGCGCGAATGTTCCGATTTTTGTCACAACTGTCAGTGTTTGCGGGTAAGTTGCCGAGGCTTTGAACTGCAAATGCAGATCCACCACTGCCGGATTTACCGACAGCTTGTTCATGTCGCTGAATGAAAAACCCATCTCACGGAAAAAGTCCATTCGCGCGGATTCATACCACACGGGGTATATTGAGTGATGTACGACCTGCATCATATCGCAGTCGGGATACCGGACTTCAATTGTCGTTTTTGTTTGCATTTTTGCATCTCCTTCTCTCTATAAAAATCATTAGGAATATGGCACAAGCCATATTCCTAATATATGGAAAACAAGTTAATTCTCTTTGAAGAAAAACATATCTTTTTGCTGAAGACTGAGTCTGTCGGCAATCATTGCGATGAATTCGCTGTTTGTCGGTTTGCCTTTGATATTGGACACAGTGTAGCCGAAAAATTTTTGCAGCGTTTCAAGGTCACCGCGATCCCAGGCGACTTCGATAGCATGGCGGATGGCACGCTCGACTCTGCTGGGCGTTGTAGAGAACTTCTTCGCGACGGTTGGGTATAAAATTTTTGTCACCGCGTTGATTACTTCCATATCATTGATCGTCAAAATGATCGCCTCGCGGAGATACTGATATCCTTTAATATGGGCGGGAACGCCTATCTCATGTATAATCTCAGTCACAAGCACTTCAAGACTCGACCCCGGCCGGGATATATTTATATTGCCGGCTGAGTCAAACGTATGCTCAATCCGCAATTTGCTGGAAACCATGCGTATCCGTGAAAACAACGCCGGAATATCACATGGTTTCTGCATAAAATATGACGCACCGAGATTCGACGCTTCCATCAGCGTATGCTCGCTTGAAAATCCGGACATGACTATTACAGCCGGACGTTCATTATCAGGGATTTCCGTGAGCTTTTCCAAAAGCCCCAGTCCGTCAAGACCCGATAAAATCAAATCTATCAGCATGACATCGGTTTTTTGGGATTTTGCCATGGCAAACGCTTGCATACCGTCACCCGTCAGACCGGCTACCTCAAAGTCTCCTTCAGCGATTAGTTGGTCGGCCAGCAGGGTACGAAATTCCTCACCGGCATCGGCAATAATGACTCTCGTTTTGTTGTCCATCGAATCTCCTCCGTAAAATAAAATTCATCACGGCTTGGCAATGTATTTGTTTATCTGCGGCCTTGTCTAATAATCTAGCACAAAAAGACGGCCTTTGCAAGAACAAAATGGGAATTAATTCAATTTTTTTCCATATCAGACGACTTGATATCACAAAAATCTTGATACAGCAAGGAATTGGCCGCGGCGAACTAAATAAGCACATGCGCACCATGTGGTTGGGAAATATTGGGAAATAAGAAATCAAATTATGACAGTAACCATAAAAAATACATGACTGATAATCAAAAGACGCGTCACAGCTGATATTTCGTTTATTTGCAAATCCAAGTGAGAAATATATTGTCACAAAAATGTGTGGTTTTTATATTTTTCACGGACATATTAAGCTTGTTCACAAAAAGAGCGAACGAATTTCAAACAGGAGAAATGAATGGAGATTATACGAATGCGCCATGATAAGCGGGGAGAAAGCATGGCGCGTGGATATATGCGCATAAAAAAATTTAAAAGCGGCGTCATTGGTTTTACAATGTGCCTGATCATCTTATCAACAGCGTCTGCATATGCAAAAGCCGCTGAAAAGCAGCTTATACCGCTGGGAGGCACCGTCGGTATAAGCCTCTCGTCTGAGGGGGTGGTAGTCATCGGAATGCCGGACAAAATGAAAGATGGCATAAGCGAATCCCCGGCAAAAGCGGCCGGGATCCGAGTGGGAGATATTATCAAAAAAATCGACTCAAAGAAGGTCGAGTCGAAAGAAGATATCAAAGAGATAACGGACAGCCTTGACGGCACCCCAGTTTCCATGGAAGTGCTGCGGGGCAGGGAAGCGCACAAGCTGACACTGACACCGTATCAGCACGAGGATGGTGTTTTTGAGCTTGGGATATGGATGCGCGACGGCATCGCAGGCATCGGAACTATGACATTTTACGACCCGCAGACAGGACTTTTCGGGGCGCTTGGACATTCGATCAGTGATACCGAGTCAGGCATCACGGTGCCGCTTAAAAATGGCATTATCGCAAAGGCATCCGTGCAGGACGTTATTAAAGGCAAGCCGGGGGTGCCCGGACAATTGGGCGGCAACTTTGATTTCAATGATGTGCTGGGCACAGTCACATGCAATGCGGGATGCGGCATTTTCGGGATTTTGGAACAGACAGAACTGGCAAACGGCAAAACGCCGATACCCATCGCCTCTACAGATGAAATCCGCACAGGTCCGGCTGTGATCTTGGCCAATGTCTCCGGCGATCACATCGGGGAATATAAGATTGAGATTTCACGCGTATACACAGGTGCAGAAGCGGCAGACCGCAACATGATGATCACGGTGACAGATTCCGCGCTGATTGAAAAAACCGGCGGCATCGTCCAGGGGATGAGCGGCAGCCCGATAATTCAGGACGGCAAATTGGTCGGTGCGATCACCCATGTGTTGATCAACGACCCGGCGCGAGGGTTTGCGGTATCGGTGGAAAAAATGCTGAACACCGCGCTTGACGGTGCGGATAGGAAAGCGGCGGCGTAGGGCATAGATACAAGCGATATTTGACAAAATGACAGGCAGTAAAATAAAAAATAGAAACCCAGACGGTTGCCGCAAGAGGATAGTCATCTTTAGTGTCAATAAATACCTGCCTTTTTCAAGGCAGGTATTTTTGTTTAACAGTATATTATTCGCACGAGCCAATCGCGGTGGAGCCTGGTGAAGTTTTTTGCTTATTTCCTTTTTCAAAAGAAAGCAGGTCATATTCTGGGACATGTTCAAATAAAATAACATAGGACATGCAAAGGAGAGGGTACATATGCCTGAATTAAACGATAGAACATCCCGCTTTGATGGTGCCGCGCTGCTGCTGCCGCAGGGGATCAGACAGCGGGTGCGTGAGTTGGGGCGGCAGGATCGGGAAAAGGTGGAAGAAATAAGAATCCGGACAGGCCAGCCGGTATCGGTGTTGCTGCCGGAAGGTGAGAAAACGCTTGCCGGGGAGAAAGTGACTCGGCGCGATCTTGACGGGCTACTGGATATCGCCACCGGCGCATCGGCATATTCAGCCAGAGACAGCATCCGCGCCGGATTTATCACCGTGCGGGGCGGGTACAGAATCGGCCTGTGCGGAACGGCGTTGACTCAAGACGGCGGTGTTGCGGGATTCAGGACACTTTCGTCGGCGTCAATACGCATCCCGCGTGAGGTGACGGGTGTGGCGGAAAAAATAATCAAAGCAGTCGCGCCGGGTGGGGAGTTCAATTCAACGCTGATCATCTCCCCGCCCGGAACCGGCAAGACAACGCTTTTGCGCGATTTGGTCAGAATACTCTCCGACGGCGATAATTCGGCAGGAATCACTGGTTTGCGCGTGGCACTTGCCGATGAACGCAGCGAGGTGGCGGCTGTTTTTGACGGTGTTCCCCAAATGTATGTCGGGCGGCGAACGGATATTTTGGATTCATGTCCAAAAGCCGAGGCGGTGATGATGCTGCTGCGGGCGATGAATCCGGAAGTGATCGCATTAGACGAAATCACCGCGCCGGAGGATATCAAGGCAATAGAATCGGCGGCGAACTGCGGTGTCCGGCTGTTGGCGACGGCGCATGCGGCGGATATAGACGACCTGTTTAAGCGGCAGATGTATAAAAAGTTGCCCGGCATCTTCCGAAAAGCTGTGGTGATATCAAAAAACGCCCGAAACTGGAACTATAGCGTCAGTGATATGGAGGAACGGTGATGATCAACGCAATCGGTGCGGTGCTGCTGATTGGCGGCACCGCGGCATTCGGAATCAGCGGCGTTTTCCGGCTGCGGGCCAGAAGCCGCAGTTTGGCCGTTATCATCGGTACGCTGGGTGTGATGCAAAGCGAAATATGCGACAGATTAACGCCCATGCCAGAGCTGTTGAGTCAACTGTCGGAAGAGGCGGCGTATCCGGCATCGCTGCTGTTTAAAAACGCGGAGGAGAAAATGAAGTCCGGCCTGGGCGGCGTGAGTTTTGCAACCATCTGGCGGCAAGCGGTGTCCGACACGCCGGAACTGATGCTAAAGTGTGAAGAAGCATCGGTTCTGCATGAATTGGGGCAGAGTTTAGGAAAATATAACGCAGAACAGCAAAAAAGGGCGTTGCAATACGCCGAACGCAAGATGGAAGATTTTCGTAAAAAAGCCGATAACGAACGGGACACAAATTCCAAACTGCATGCGTTTCTGGGCGTGACCGCCGGCGTTTTCGCGGCGGTGATATTAATTTAAAGGATCTGGCAGATGAACATTGACTTAATATTCAGAATTGCGGCGGTGGGTATACTTGTCGCCGTCTTAGACATGCTGTTGACAAAATCCGGAAGGGGAGAACAGGCACTGCTGACGACTATCGCCGGGCTTGTGGTGGTGCTTGTGATTATTGTGCAGGAAATCAGCGGATTGTTTGAACTTGTACAGACGCTTTTCGGATTTTAACAAGACATGGATATGCTCATTAGGGTGGCGGCGGTTGCTGTGGCGGGATCAGTCATCGGCCTTGTGTTGAAGAAGACACGCCCTGAAATGTCGCTGCTGTTGACCATTGCGCTGGCGGTTTTCGCCGTGTACTTGGCGTTTGAAATCGTGTCGCGCATTATCGGATTTATGAGGTCACTTTCAGACATGGCGGGCATATCTCCGGCAGTGATATCGGTTGTTTTAAAAACGGTCGGCATCGCAATCATCACAAAACTGTCGGCCGATATCTGCCGGGATGCGGGACAAGGCTCCGTCGCCGCCGGTGTGGAGCTTGCCGGGACAATCACGGCGATATATATATCACTGCCGCTGCTGGAGTCGGTGATTAGCATGATCAATTCGTTGATTTAAGATAGGTGCTTTACCAATGAAAAAACTACTGCTTACAATAACAATTCTTTTCGCGATTACATACGCACTATCACCAACAGCCATGGCAGTCAGCGAAGACGATGTCTTTCGCCGTCAGAGCGACTTGCTGGAACTCCACGGCTTAGAGAACGCACTCACCGGGGAGGCGGACGCGCTGTTGGGGGACTTGACGGTGATGGACAGCTTGAACGTGGACAGGGGACTCTCCCGCCTGCTTGCCTCTGTGCGGCAGCGCGCCGGAAATATCCTGCGAAGCGGATTACGGGACGCGGTGCTGATTATCCTAATAGCGATACTTTGTTCATTGGTATCGACAACGTTCGGCGGTGCCGGGGCGAATTACGCAGTTTTGGCCGGGGTGCTGGCGATTGCGGCGGTGAGCGTCACCAGCGCGAATTCGTTTATCGGCCTCGGCCGACAGACACTAAACGAACTCGATGCGTTTTCAAAAATGCTGCTGCCTGCGTTGACCGGGGCGGCCGCATCATCGGGCGCGATCACTTCGGCGGCGGCGAAATACGCGGCAACCGTGCTGTTTATGAACATAATGATCATGATCTCAAACGGCATTATCATGCCATTGATTTTGGCGTATATCGCAGTCAGCATTGCGGACGCGGTATCAGTTTCAACCACACTCGCAGGTGCGGGAGAGTTGCTGAAGTGGCTGGCGAAAACGATTCTGACCGTCATCATCATCGCGTTTATCGCCTACATGGCGATCACCGGCGTGATCACAGGCACCAGCGATGCAGTGGCAATCAGGGCGGCAAAAGTGGCGATATCCACCGTGCTGCCGGTGGTCGGCAGTATCATCGCCGATGCGTCTGAAACGATGCTTGTCGGCGCATCGGTTTTACGCAACGCGGTGGGGATTTTCGGGTTGCTGGCCGTGTCTGCGATATGCATCATTCCGTTTCTGCGGCTGGGGGTGAGCTATCTGCTGTTCAAAGCCGCCGGGGCGATATCGGGCGCGATTGCCGACAAGAAAATCGGCGGACTGGTAAACGCCATCAGCTCAGCGTTCGGATTGGCGTTGGCGATGGTCGGCGTATCGGCGCTGATGATGTACGTGTCAATTATATCGGTGATTCGGTTTACGATTTAAGGCCGCAGAGCCGGGTGTTTTGTCCTCCTGTCCATCGTCAAAAGCCCCCTTCGCGAACGAAGGGGGAAGGGGGATG
>WQVW01000022.1 GCA_009785655.1 Oscillospiraceae bacterium
AGCGGGGTACACAATCGTGCATGAACAAACTAAAGACATGCGAACCTATACCCATCCACGTGGCGGCACAGTCACGTATGATGCCGGAGCCGGACATGCGGCAGTAATTGTACAAAGCGGTGCTGTTAAGTGCGGCGAGGTTAAGATTGGCGGTATGAGGAATGTGCGCGTTTATGCGCAGTATAATCCGACGCAACTAAAAGCGGAGATGTTTCTGAAGAAGCTGAATGAGGTGCATGATTTCGCGGCACGGCAGTTTGTGGAGGAACATGGTGTGGATGCGCTCATCGTGAAGTCGGAAGGCGGCGGCATTATCGCATCAATCTGCGGCCACCCGAAGGATATAAATGATATTTTGCCGGAATGGCTTACCATCGCCGATATTGTACGGGACGTGTTGGAGACGGAAAACGTGAGGTGATATGATGCCAAGCAGTTTATTGACACTGGCGGCTATTATTGTTGGAATTTTTGCGGTTGTGGCGATAATATCCAAATATAGCTCAAGAGGCATTGAGGGAGAGTTGAAGGAACATCCGCAGTATGCGATTTATCTCGGAGCCATCCGGGCGGTGCAAAAGGCCGGATATACAACCGTCATCGACCAGAATGAGGATGTGCGGGTGGCGTTTGTAAAGCGCGGAATCGCTACATATGCTGAAATTTCGTACGCGGCTGCCGGGGCAAAATTTGCGGCGCAAATGCGCGCGAATATGTTTCTGGAAAAGCTCAATGAAGTGACTGACTCGGCGGTGCGCAGTTTTGTGCAGGAACATGGTATCAACGCGCTGGTTTTTGAGTCTAAGGGCGGTGGCGTTATTGTGTCAATCAGCGGCTTGGCAAAGGATATCGATGAAATCTTGCCGGAGTGGCTGGGCATAGCCGGTGCCGTGAAGGATGTGTTGGAAGGTTAATGGAAAATCATGACATAGAAGGCGCGATTGAGGGTATACTATTTGTATCGGGCGAGCCTGTGAAAATCTCACGGATCGTTGCCGTACTTGGGGTTGAGGAATCAGCTGTTGAAGCGGCTGCGCGCAGACTGGGGGATAAGCTAAGCTTTGAACGGCGCGGCATACGGCTTGTCCGGCTTGACGGGGCATTGCAGCTTTGCTCATCGCCAGAGTATGCGGATTTTATCAGGCGTGCGCTGGATACCCGCAAGCCGCCGAAGCTTTCCCCGCCAGCACTTGAAGTTTTGGCGATTATCGCATATTTCCAGCCTGTGACAAAGGCGTATATCGAGCAAATCCGCGGTGTTGACAGTGCGTATACAGTGGGGTTGTTGGCAGAGCGCGGGTTTATTGAATCTTGCGGACGGCTGGAGGCACCGGGGCGGCCGATGTTGTACCGGACGACGCATGTTTTTTTAAGGACATTTGGCATGACATCACTGGATGAACTGCCAATCCTGCCGCAGGTTGAGGACACAGGCGGCCAAGAGAGTATTCAAAGCGCGATACTGCAGTTGAAGTCGCGTGAGGAAAACAATCAGGAACCCGGACACGAAGAGGAATAGATTATGATTATTGCGGCCTGTATCGTTGCGGTACTTATCCTGATAAGCTTGCTGCGTATCGGCGTATCCGCTGAGTACGGGGGAGATGGTTTTTTTGTCACAGCCAGTGTTGGGCTGATAAAAATAAAAATCTTACCGCGTAAAGAAAAGCCCAGGAAAGCAAAGAAAATTAAAAAGCCGAAAAAGCCTAAGAAACCCAAACAGCCGAAAATGGAAAAACCGGGCGGGTTGAAAGCCTTTTTAGACATGCTGCCGGGAATAAAATCTGCGTTAGGCCGATTAAGGCGCAGGCTCTTGATAAAAAAACTGACAATCCACTACACCGCCGCCGGGGAAGATCCGGTGAAAACCGCGATGACGTTCGGTGCTGCAAATGCTGTATTTGGCGTGATTGTACCGGTACTGGAAAACAATTTTCGTATAAAGCACCGGGATTTTCGCGCACAGGCAGATTTTAACGCGACCCAGCAGCTTATCTATGTAAATGCAGCCATATCCCTCGCCGTTTGGGAGGCAATTTATATCGCGGCGGCACTCGCAAAATACCTGCCGCGCAAGAGTAAGGAACTTAAAAAGGAAAGCGATCAAAAAAGAAAGGATGTACAACAATAATGGACAAGCGCCCGATAAATGATTTGATGGAAACGACCATGCAGAAGATCAGAGAGATGATTGATGCGAATACGATTATCGGTGACCCGATAACAACAGCTGACGGAATTACGCTGATACCGGTGTCGAAGCTGAGCTTCGGATTCGCCGGGGGAGGGTCGGATTTCACGAAGAAACAGGAGCATAATCCCGCAATGTTTGGCGGTGGCATCGGTGCCGGGGTAAAGATTGAACCTGTGGCGTTTATCATCGCCAAGGGTGAGAGTATCAAGATGTTGCATATCGCCCCGCCCGCCACGACAACGCTGGATAGAGTTATTGAAAACGTGCCAGAAATCATGGATAAGATTACAGAGTTTATCAGCAAGGATAAGGAAGATACAAACGACTAAGCATCGAGACAATGTTACTAAATATAACTGGACGATACTGGGAGAAACGGGAGGCCACAGGTCGGCCCTGCACAGAGCCATGCAATTTTTTGCAGGGGAGGCCTGTTGCCTCCTGTATTGTTGCCACACGTCCCCATTTTTGTTAGATTCTTTAGCTATATGACATTAGGTTCCAAAATGCAGTTGTTTTGGCATAATTATCTCACTGATGTTAATAATATGCAGGGGTTTCTTAAATCGGAGAACGATTTGAAAAACTTCTCGAGCCAAAACGATCAGGATGGTACTTGTTTTGATGAAAAAGACTATCGCAATGCTTTTGATAATCACGGCATTATATATCTATATCCCAGCGGTGGATTCGCAAGCGGCACCGTTGCCGCCGGCACCCGGAACATCCGCCGCCGCGGTAATACTGTTCGACGCAATCGGCGGAACTGTGCTGTATGAAAGACACGCCGATGATAGACGGCTGATTGCCAGCACAACAAAGATATTAACGACGCTGGTCGCCTTGGAAAACAACGCGCTTGATGAAGCGGTTCACATAAAGCCGGAGCACACGAATGTTATCGGTTCGTCGATTTATTTACGTCAAGGCGAAGTGGTGACGGTCAGAGAGTTGTTGTACGGAACCATGCTTGCCTCTGGCAATGACGCGGCAACGGCACTGGCTTATCACACATCAGGCAGTGTTGAAGATTTTACCAAGCTGATGAATGCGCGTGCGCAAGAACTTGGCGCGGTGAATTCCAGCTTCACCAATCCACATGGGCTTGATGGGGACAATCATTATTCAACGGCGCGTGACCTGGCTATGATCATGGCGGAAGCGATGCAAAATGAGGAGTTCCGCAAGATCGCCTCGACAAAGAATATAACCATCGGCAGCAGGTCGTTCACGAACCATAACAGGCTGCTGCGCGAATACGATGATCTGGTCGGTGGGAAAACAGGCTTCACAAGGGCAGCTGGGCGGACGCTTGTTACCGCTGCCGAACGTGATGGTATGTTGCTTGTATGTGTCACGTTGTCAGCCCCGGATGACTGGGATGATCACACATCACTGTACGACTGGGCGTTCAGCCAGTTCCAGGGATTCAGAATCAACTCAAGTGACACAAAGTATGTGACAATGCCTGTGATATCCGGCACAAGAGACATGGTGTCCGCGCGTCCGTCCATTGATTTTTTCCTGCTGGCGCGAAAATCGGATGACTTGACGATTGCAATCGAAGCACCAAGATTTGTGTATGCTGGTGTGATCAGGGGTGCGCGTGCGGGGAGAATTATTGTCAAAAATAATGGAGAACCGGTCAGCGAGATTCCGCTTGTATACACTGAAAATGTGACACTGGACGAATCGGAACGGCTGAGAGGTTGGGAGAAGATAAGATGGGCGTGGTATTTTGCCAACAGCCGCGGTGGGGTGAACTATGGCATCGCCCCCGTGTATTGACACGATGACTGAACGTATTCAAAAGATCATTTCGGCCCATGGCATAGCGTCCCGCCGGGAGGCCGAAATGATGATACTTAACGGCCGGGTGACTGTCAATGGAATCCAGGCGACGCTGGGTCAGCAAGCGCAACTGCCGCAGGATGAGATCGCAATAGACGGTATGCCGCTGAACCCGAAAGATGCGCCTATATACATAATGCTAAACAAGCCGCGCGGATATCTCACGACATTGAAAGATGATCGCGGCAGAAAAACAGTCAAAGACCTTGTCGCAGATGTTGGTACGCGAGTGTATCCGGCGGGCAGGCTGGATATGGATTCTGAAGGATTGCTGATTCTGACGAACGACGGGCGGTTTGCCAATGCCGTTATGCATCCGTCGAACAACAAGGCCAAAACATATGAAGTGCGCGTGCGCGGGGACGTGGAAACAGGCACGGCGCGTATGCGTCTGCCGATGGAGATAGATGCTTATACCATAAGACCCGCTGAAGTCGAGTTAAAAGCGCAGACTGCCGATGGCGGGGTGCTCTATGTGACCATACGAGAAGGGCGCAATAGGCAGATTCGGAAGATGTGTGCGCAATGTTCTCTTGCAGTGTTGTCGTTAAAGCGGATATCTATCGGGTCTTTGGCGTTGGGGACTTTAAAACCCGGTAAGTGGCGATATCTTACACAGGAAGAAGTTGAAATGTTTTTAGAGCACAGCTCAAAAAGTTAGGGGTGTTATGGTGGACATAGATATATTATCAGCCATTGAGGCAAAGTCCGGCGGATTTTCTAAAGGACGTAAGCGAATCGCGGAGTACATTTTAAAGCATTACGACAAGGCGGCGTTTATGACGGCGAGCAAGCTTGCGGTGAAAACCGATGTAAGCGAATCGACGGTTGTGCGGTTTGCTGCTGAACTCGGTTACGAAGGATATCCGGAAATGCGCCGGGCGATTCAGGACACGATGCGCAGTAAGCTGACATCCGTTCAGCGCATACAGGTGGCGAAGGATACGATTGACAGCAGTGATATTCTGTCTCATGTCCTATCGTCTGATATAGATCAGATACGTCTGACAATGGAAGAAACGGACAGCGGGGATTTTACCAGAGCTGTTAACGCGATTGCGAAAGCAAAAAATGTTTACATTTTAGGACTGAGATCCTCATCGTTTCTGGCTAACTTTATGGGATTTTACTTTAACTTGCTTTTCAGCAACTCACGTGTTTTAAGCGAAAGCCCATCTGTGTTTGAAGAGCTTATCAGACTCTCTGAGGGCGATGTGTTAATTGCGATCAGTTTCCCGCGCTATTCGCAACGTACGATACGGGCGATTGATTACGCGCGCGATGTTGGCGCAGAGATTATAGCGATTACAGACAGCCGCATATCTCCGTTGGCAAAACTTGCGGACATTGCACTTTGCGCGAAAAGCGACATGGTATCGTTTTTGGATACGCTTGTCGCGCCGTTGAGCCTGATCAATGCACTGATTGTCGCTGTGAGTGAAAAAGCCCCGGGGGATTTGCATGAGAATTTTGAACGCCTAGAGCGTATTTGGGATGAATACGGGGTATATGAAAAGGTAGATGAGTGATATTGTCGTAATCGGTGCCGGAGCCGCGGGGATGCTTGCCGCATCTGTGGCGGCGCAGAGAGGGAATAACGTGTTGCTTCTGGAACGCAATGACCGCCCGGGCAGTAAACTCCGCATCACTGGCAAAGGCAGATGCAACCTCACAAACGACTGTGATGTGAAAGCAGTGATAGAAAATATCCCGACCGGCGGCCGTTTTTTGCAGAGCGTGATTTACGGATTTGCCCCGCAAGACGTGATGGCGTTGTTCGAGTCGCTCGGCGTCCCGTTGAAGACTGAGCGCGGGGGACGTGTGTTTCCGCAATCGGACAAAGCATCTGATATTGTGAATGCGCTGCGGCGGTATATGGATCAATCCGGTGTGATACAAAAACGCGGCCGGGCAACTAAAATTATTGCAGAGGACAAGCAAGTCACTGGCGTTTTGTCTTCTGCCGGGGAATTTAAGTGCAAGTCGGTGATACTTGCCACCGGCGGAATGTCGTATCCAAAGACAGGCTCCACCGGGGACGGGTTCAATATGGCACAGGCACTTGGACACGCGGTCACACCTGTAAGAGGTTCATTGGTGCCGCTGGAAGCGGAGCGTGAAATCTGCGTGAGGATGCAGGGGTTGGCGTTGAAAAATATCAGGCTGACGATTCATGATGGCGGGGCGAAGCCAGTTTTCACTGATTTTGGGGAGCTTCTGTTCACGCATTTCGGAATTTCAGGGCCGACCGTGTTGACCGCCAGCGCACATATGCGTGAGTTTGACAAGAAAAGATATTTTGCCCTCATCGACCTGAAACCAGCGCTGGATGAGAAAAAGCTTGATCTGCGGATACTGCGTGATTTTGAAAAATATTCTAACAGAGATTTCTCCAACGCCCTTGGCGACCTTTTAAACAGGCTGATGATACCGGTTTTCATTGAAAAATCCGGCATTCCGCCGGGCAAGAAAGTGCATTCAATCAGCCGGGAGGAGCGTTGGGGGTTGGTTCAGCTTTTTAAAGCATTTCGGATTGACATAGACCGCCCGCAGCCTGTTGAAGAAGCAATCATAACATCTGGTGGTGTGGCGTTGGGTGAAATCAACCCGAAAACAATGGAATCTAAACTGATAAACGGACTGTTTTTCGCCGGAGAGGTCATCGATGCGGATGCTTACACAGGCGGATTTAATCTGCAAATCGCCTGGTCAACCGCATATGCGGCGGGACAGTCAATTTAAGGTGGAGTGATAGAACATGGAAACAAAAAGTGTGGCGATAGATGGCCCGGCAGGGGCGGGGAAGAGCACCATTGCCAGAAAAGCAGCGCAGCGGCTTGGGCTGATATATGTTGATACTGGTGCGTTGTACCGCTCTGTCGGTCTGTTTGCGTTGAAAAACGGTGTGGACTCAAGGGATGAACAAGGTGTTACAGCTCTTTTGCCTGAAATCAATATCGAAATGAAATACGGAAATGATGGTGCGCAGCGTATGCTGCTTAATTCGGAGGATGTGACCGATGATATAAGGTCTCCGGAAGCTTCAGTTTATGCTTCCGGTGTGGCTGTGATGGCATCGGTGCGGGATTTTCTGCTGTCGACACAGCGCGATATGGCCTTAAAATATGATGTAATCATGGATGGGCGTGATATAGGTACCATTGTCCTTCCACACGCCGGGTTGAAGGTGTTTTTGACCGCAGACCCGGTTGTTCGCGCCGACAGGCGGTATCGCGAGCTTCGGGAGAAAAATGTGGACACCACGCTTGAAGCTGTATTGAATGAGATTACAGAGAGGGATAAAAAAGACTCTGAACGCGAAGTCGCGCCGTTAAAGGCAGCGGATGACGCTATTATTCTTGATACGACAGCACTTGATTTGGACGGCAGCGTCAATGCCCTGTGTGAATTGATTGCAAAGAGGTTTGGTCTATGAAGTCTGACAGCTTTTACAGACGGTGGTATCGTGTGGCGCGGTTTTTTGTCGGCATTTTTTACCGACTTGATATACATGGGGAAGAGAACATTCCGGACGGTGCTGCGATGGTTTGCGCCAATCACTCCAGCCGGGCTGACCCTTTCTTGCTTGCCTTTGCTTTCGGCGTGAAGCGGCAGATGCGGTTTATAGCGAAAGCGTCTCTGTTTAAAGTGCCTGTTTTGTCGGGGATTCTGAAAAAAATGGGAATGATAAGTGTTGACCGCAGTACCACGGATGTGTCTACTATCAAACATGCGCTGCTCGCGTTGAAAAGCGGAGAAAAGGTTGCGATATTTCCCGAAGGCAAACGCGTCAGTGAAACGTCTGAAAATGTTATGGCAAAAACCGGTGCGGTGAAGATTGCTGAGCGCGCCGGCGTGCCTGTTGTCCCCGTCTTTATTCCGCGACGGAAACCGTTGTTTCATAAAATTCCGGTGATTATCGGAGAACCGTATCATATCGAAAAGCAAGTTGAAAAGCGCACGGCAGAAGATTACAGGGAACTTGCGGATGCTTTGATGGACAAGATAGACAAACTGAATTCCGGAGCAAATGTATGAGAGTGATTGTTGCCGAGTCAGCCGGATTTTGCTTTGGTGTGCGCCGTGCCGTCTCGATATGCGAAAAGGCAGCGGAGGAGTATGGCGAGTGCGTGACGCTGGGGCCTGTGATACATAATTCCCACGTGATAAAAGATCTCGAAGAAAAAGGCGTCCGCACAGTGCTGGATATTTCTGAAATTGATCCCAGTGTCCCGGTGATCATCAGATGCCATGGATTGGGGAAAAATGAATGTGAGCGATTGACAACGCTTGGTGCAAGAATCATCGATGCAACTTGCCCTGATGTGAAGAAAATCCAGCACATCGTTGAAACTGAATCTGGCCTGGGACGGACGGTTCTGATAATCGGAGAGCGTACGCATCCGGAGATTATTGCCATATCAGGTTGGTGCGAAAACTGTGAGGTTTTTGAAACGCCGGAAGAACTTTCCGCCTGGTTAAAAAGCGGAAATAACGCGCAAAAGGACGTATCAGTGGTGTTTCAAACCACAGGGACGCAAACTATTTATAGGTCATGTGCGCAAATAATAAAAAAAGAGTGTACAAATCCAAAAATATTTGATACAATATGTAACGCTACTTTCAAGCGCCAGGAGGAGGCTATTAAGCTTTCCAAAATTGCCGACGTAATGATCGTTGTTGGCGGGAAAAATAGCGCAAACAGCCTCAGACTTGCCGATATTTGCAGGGAATATTGCAAAAAGGTTATTTTTACTGAAGATGCTGTTGGCCTTGATATTAAGCATTTCCACATGGCTGGTACCGTTGGGGTCACAGCAGGAGCATCAACGCCAGAGTGGATTATTAAGGAGGTCACCCAAAAGATGAGCGAAGAAATCAAGATTGACGAAACTCTAGAAGCGCGCGAAGCAACTATACCTGAAGCCCCGCCAGTGCAGGAGGAGGTGTTGCAAGCAAACATTGCACAAGATGCCGCGCCCGAAGCGCCAGAATCAAAGTCTGCAGAAACAGACGAAGCACCCGCCGCACCGTCGGATGAGGAGGGTCAGTCTGATGCGCCTGAGACTTTTGAGGAAATGCTTGAGAAATCAATCAAAACTTTACATACAGGGCAGAAAGTGACGGGTATAGTCACTTCAATTACCGCGACTGAAGTGTCGGTAGACTTAGGCACAAAACAGTCAGGATATATTCCGGTTTCAGAACTTACCGACGACCCGAATGCGGATATTAATGAAATCGTCAAAGTCGGAGACACGATTGAGACGTTTGTGATGCGTGTCAATGATGTCGAGGGCATGGTCATGCTGTCGAAAAAACGTCTGGACGCGATTAAAGGCTGGGATGATATTGAAGTCGCCAGGGCGAACAGAGCAATTGTTGAGGGTATCGTTACCGAGGAAAACAAAGGCGGTATCGTGGTGTCTGTTCGCGGCGTGCGGGTATTTGTCCCTGCGTCTCAAACAGGCCTTCCAAAATCTTCTCCGATGACGGAGCTTGTTAAAAAGACGGTAAAGCTGCGGATTACTGAAGTCAATCAGTCGAAACGGCGTGTGGTCGGTTCAATCCGTGCCGTGACGTTTGAAGAACGCAAAGAAAAAGCTGAAAAGCTTTGGAATGAAATAGAAGTCGGCAAAGAATACGACGGCGTTGTGAAATCTATGACATCTTACGGCGTGTTCGTTGATATCGGCGGCGTTGACGGAATGGTTCATATTTCAGAGCTGAGCTGGACTCGGATTAAGCAGCCGTCAGATGTTGTGGCGGTTGGTGACGAGATTCGTGTGTATGTTATTTCGTTCGACAAAGAAACCAGAAAAATTTCACTGGGCTTCAGAAAGGCCGAAGACAATCCGTGGGCGAGATTTACAGCGCAAAACCAACCAGGCGATGTTGTGAATGTAAAAATAGTCAAAATGATGCCGTTCGGTGCGTTTGCTGAGATTTATCCGGGTGTGGATGGCCTTATCCACATATCTCAAATTGCCGACCATAGAATTGGCCTACCCTCAGAGGTTTTGTCAGAGGGGCAGCTTGTGGACGTTAAAATCACCGACATTGACCATGACCGGAAAAAAGTGTCGTTAAGCATCAAAGCAGTGAATGAGCCGGAGGGCATTTCGGCGGATGCTGAAGACAGAACGCCCGAAGTAGTTTATGATACAGATGCGCCGCCGCTGAGTGAAGACGAGAACACGGCAGAAGCTGAGTCCGAGCTTGTGGTTGAGACGCAACCTGAGACGCATATTGAAGACAGCGCGCCTGCTGTAGTTGCGGACGCTGTACCGATAGGTGAGGATGAAAACACGGCGGAAGCTGAAGCTGAACCTGAAGTTGACGCGTAGATAGATAGAATGAAACACTGGAAACGTGCATTCGGCGTTTCCAGTGTTATTTTGTTGTAATTTTTAAGATCTGTCAGCGGTTTTGAGTGCGGTAACGTTGAAGTATATTAAAAAATACACAAATATTGTGCAAATGCTTGCTATTTCTGGCCAGAATGGTATATAATAAATAAAGATGGTTTTTGATGGGGTCTAAAGAGGCGATGTGCGGAGCATATATGTCATTAACCGCGTGTATTTAAGCTTGTTTAAAGCAAATGGGGAGAGAAGGATATATGTTTTGCGTCGGCGATAAAATTGCCCACCCTATGCACGGAGCGGGCGTTATCGACAGTATTGAAGAGCGGAAAATGAACGGATGCACGCGCCTGTATTATATTCTAAAGATGCCGGCAGGCGGCATGGTCGTCATGATTCCGACTGAAAGCAGTGCGCAGATTGGGGTCAGGCCGATTGTTGATTCCGAAGCGGCGGATGCATTGATGGCGTCTATTTCACAGATTGACGCGGAGATGACCTCTAACTGGAACAGGCGTTACCGGGAGAATATGGAGCGGCTTAAAAGCGGAGATCTGCTGGAGGTGGCCCGTGTTGTCAAGGGATTGATGACCAGAGACGGTGAAAAAGGCCTGTCTACGGGAGAGCGCAAAATGCTGCATTCAGCGAAGCAGATTCTGATTTCAGAGATCGTTTTGTCGAAAAAGCTCACTTATGAAGAAGTTGAGTTACGCATTAACGCGGCACTCGCTTAAGATAATTGTGGATCGGCGCGTATATGCGCCTGATTGTGTTGCAGTTTAGCGGAGGTTAATAGCCTCCGCAGTTTGTTTTGTATTGGTTGATTAGGGGGAGATTATGGTTTTATTTTCAAAAAACAAACGGCCAATGTGCGCGGCGGTGATCGTCGCGGCCGGGTCTTCTCAAAGAATGGGTGGAGAGGACAAGCAGTTCCTGCAACTAAACGGCAAACCGGTGTTGGCGTATTCACTTGAAACGTTTGAATACTGCGGATTGATCGGCGAAATAATCGTGGTGACCAGGGAAGATTGTATTGAACGTGTTCAGGAAATTTGCGCGGAGTGCGGTATCAGTAAGGCTGCGAAAATCGTGCCTGGCGGACAGACACGGACGGATTCGGTAATGAACGGCGTGTTTGCTGCGACAGGGAAGCACAGACTGATTGCCATCCATGACGGCGCGAGACCATGTGTCACAGCGGAAATTATAGAGAATGCAATCAATGCCGTGACAAAAACGATTCACGCGGCCGCCCCCGCCGTGTCGGTGAGTTCAACGATAAAAAAAGCGCAAAAGGGAATGGTTATTGAGACGGTTGACAGGGGGAATCTGTTCGAGATTCAGACCCCGCAAGTCTTCACGGCGGAGATTATCAAGGGTGCGCTGACAAATGCGAAAAACAAAGCGATACCAGTCACTGACGACTGCATGGCGGTGGAACAGCTTGGCGTCCCGGTGCGGCTGACGGAAGGTTCGCGCAATAACATCAAGATCACAACACGCGAGGATATAGTCATCGCCGAGGCAATTTTAAAATCCGGAGGCAGGGCATGAGAATAGGGTATGGATACGATGCGCATCGTTTGAAAAAAGGAAGAAAATGCATACTCTGCGGCGTGGAGATACCCAGCGACTTCGGGCCGGATGGTCATTCCGACGCAGACGCACCGCTTCACGCTTTGGTGGACGCGATGCTGGGTGCGCTGGCACTGGGCGATATTGGGAAACTTTTTCCCGACACGGATGCA
>WQVW01000023.1 GCA_009785655.1 Oscillospiraceae bacterium
GAAAATGTTGTTAAATCCGCGTTTCGGAACACGTCTAGCCAGCGGCATTTGGCCGCCTTCAAATCCGATACGAACGCCGCCGCCGGAACGCGATTTCTGCCCCTTGTGTCCGCGGCAAGACGTCTTGCCATGTCCGGAGGCTCTTCCACGGCCGACGCGTTTTTTATAATGCGTCGATCCCGCCTCGGGAATAAGCTCATGTAATTGCATATTCTTCGACCCCCTTATTCGTTACTCTTCTGTAACTGAGAGAAGATACTTAATCTGGTGAATCTTCCCGCGTGTCTGCGGATTGTCCGGTTGAACCGTCTCGCTGCCTATTCGTTTAAGCCCAAGCGACTCCGCCGTCAGAACATGTTTCTCACGGCAACCGGCCAAGCTTTTTACAAGTTTAATTTTCAAGTTAGCCATTTTCAGCCTCCAGTTGTTCAATAAGGCAAAGGTGTTCCTCGGCCTTACGCACCTTGAATCTCTTCTATGCTTTTACCGCGAGTCTTCGCCACCTGTTGCGCGTCACGCAGTGATTTCAAGCCGACCATTGTTGCCGCAACAACGTTCTGCGGATTATTTGACCGCAGGCACTTTGTCCTGATGTCAGATATTCCAGCAGCCTCTATAACGGCCCTGACTGCTCCGCCGGCGATAACGCCTGTTCCTGGCGGTGCTGGCTTAAGCAACACTCTGCCCGCACCAAATCTGCCGATTACCTCATGCGGAATCGTACTGCCGGAAACGGTCACTGTCGTTACATTCTTCTTCGCGTCTTCAATCCCTTTGCGGATTGCCTCAGACACTTCACCGGCCTTACCGAGGCCGAATCCGACCCGGCCTTTGCCGTCTCCGACAACACACAGTGCCGCAAATTTGAATATCCGTCCGCCCTTAACCGTCTTAGATACACGGTTCAGCGAAACGACTTTTTCAGTAAACTCAGAGGGCGGCTCTTCCCGTCTATTGTCTCGTCTGTTATTGTCTCTGCGATTTCCTCCACCGCTATAAGCCATAAAAGTCTCCTCCTGCGAAATTTAATGCGCGGCCGGATAGGCTGCAATAGCCCTCCTTGCGCAGAACGTTTCGCTCCTACCCTTGTGCGGGTCGGAACCGCGAAACATGTTAAAACGTCAGTCCACCCTCACGGGCAGCCTCGGCCAATTCTTTAACGCGACCATGATAGATGTATCCGCCTCTGTCAAAAACAACGGTTTCGATACCTTTTGCTTTTGCACGTTCGGCAACCATCTGTCCGACTTTGCGGGCAGCGTCTTTGTTACCGCCAGAACCCTCAAACTCTTTTTCCAACGAAGACGCAGCACAGAGCGTATTGCCCGCTGTGTCATCTATAATTTGCGCGTAAATATGTTTGTCACTGCGGAATACGTTCAGGCGCGGCCGCTCGGCAGTACCAGAGATCTTGCCTCGCACACGTCTATGCCGTCTTTTCCGCTGCGCGTTAGTATCAGGTTTCTTAATCATTTTTCACACTCCATATCACTGTCTATGGGGTCCCCGCACGATTCTGTCGCGTGGGATAAACATTATTGCCAGCCGTTATTTTACGCCGGTTTTGCCTTCCTTACGACGGATCACTTCATCAACGTATTTAATCCCTTTGCCTTTATAAGGCTCCGGCGGCCGTTTTTTGCGTACATCAGCTGCAAACTGTCCTACAGCTTGTTTGTCAATCCCGCTAATGATCACCTTGTTCGGAGCCGGCACTTCGATATTGATCGCGTCCGTCTCCTCAATAATCACCTGATGGGAATACCCTAGGTTCATGACAAGCTTTTTCCCCTCTTTAGCTGCCCTGTAGCCGACACCGTTGATATCAAGCTCTTTCTTAAAACCCTCAGTCACGCCGACAATCATGTTGTTCACCAAAGATCTTGACAGCCCGTGCAAAGAGCGGTGCCGCGGCACGTCTGTAGATCTGGTAACATTCACGACCGCACCGTCCACTTCGACTGTTATCTCAGGGACAATCTGCCGGGATAGTGTGCCTTTCGGCCCTTTGACGGTGACAAGATTTGCACCATCCACTTTAATCTCCACACCTGCGGGCAGATCGATCGGGGCTCTTCCTATTCTAGACATTTATAAAATCCCCCTTACCAGACAAACGCAAGGACTTCGCCGCCGACTTTTGCCTCACGAGCTTTTTTATCGGTCATAACGCCCTTAGATGTTGATATAATAGCAATCCCAAGTCCGCGCAGAACATAAGGCAACTCTTCCGCCCCAGCGTAGACTCTCAACCCGGGCTTAGACACACGGCGCAGCCCGGCAATCGCTTTCTCTGTGCCATTATACTTCAGCGTTACCCTGATAACGCCTTGAATATCGTCGTTTATAAGTTGATAGTTTTTTATATATCCCTCTTGCTGCAATATCTCCGCAATCGCCTTTTTCATTTTAGAGCTGGGTATGTTAACTTGAGGATGTTTAGCCGCCGAAGCGTTCCGGATCCGCGTTAACATATCGGCGATAGGATCTGTTATTTGCATGTAAATTTACCTCCTTCACATAGAACCGTTGGAGTTTGCGGTGTGACATGGAATCCGTACCCTGGCACAATGCCGGGGCGTAATTCCGTCCGCTGCCGCAGTAAAACCCCGCAGCCCGACCCAATTACCAGGATGCTTTCCGTACCCCTGGAATCTGCCCTTTATACGCCAAGTTGCGGAAACAGATTCTGCACACGGCGTAGTCACGCAGATATGCATGCGGGCGGCCGCAGATTTTGCACCTGTTGTAACGCCGGGTGGAGTATTTTGCCGGCTTCTGCTGTTTTAAGATCATTGCTTTTTTAGCCATGATTAAGCCTCCCTATTGTGTGATGAATGGCGTGCCAAGCTCTGTTAACAGCTCTCTCGCCTCTTCATCGGTCTTCGCGGTTGTGCAGATTACAATGTCCATACCGCGAATCTGCTCAATCTTGTCATAGTCAATCTCTGGGAACACAAGCTGCTCTTTCAAGCCCAGCGCGTAGTTCCCGCGTCCGTCGAACGAGTTTGTGCTGATACCGCGGAAGTCACGCACACGCGGCAATGCCACATTCAACAGTCTGTCCAAGAATTCCCACATTCTGTCGGATCTTAACGTGACCTTCACGCCGACCGGCATTCCTTCACGCAGTTTAAAGTTCGCGACAGACTTGCGCGCTTTGGTCACAACAGCTTTCTGTCCTGTAATCGTTGAGATGTCACGCACCACTGCTTCAATCGCTTTTGCGTTATCCCTGGCGTCTCCGCAACCGACGTTTACAACGATTTTTTCCAGACGCGGCACTTCCATTACGCTTTTGTAGTTGAACTTGCGCATCAACGCGGGAGCAACCTCGTCCTGATATTTCTTCTTCATTCTAGTCATAAATAACGAGCCCCCTCCCTATATTGCCGCGCCGCACTTTTTGCAGACGCGGACTTTTTCCCCGCCTTCAAATTTGTGCGCCGGCCTTGTCGGTTTGTCGCATTTCGGGCAAACACGCATGACCTTGCTGGCATATATCGGCGTTTCTTTTTTGATTATGCCGCCTTCTTCACCCTGTTTGCGCGGTTTTTGGTGCCGCTTAGCAACGTTCACGCCCTCTACAAGGACTTTGCCGCCTTTAGGGTCAGCACTGATTACTTTGCCCTGCTTGCCTTTGTCCCTGCCGGAAAGGACAACAACGGTGTCATTGGTCTTGATATTCATTGCGCCCCTCCTATATTACTTCCGGGGCAAGCGACAGGATCTTCATATATCCTTTGTCACGTAGCTCCCTAGCCACAGGGCCGAATATACGCGTGCCCTCCGGATTCTTGTCTTCTTTTATCAGAACAGCCGCGTTCTCGTCAAACCGGACGTAAGTCCCGTCGGCACGGCGGACGCCTTTAGCGGTTCTGACAATCACCGCACGGACAACTTTGCCCTTCTTAACAGTTCCGCCCGGTGCGGCTTTGCGGACAGACGCCACAATAACGTCACCCACTCCGCCGTATTTCCGTCCGGAGCCGCCCAAAACGCGGATACACTTTATCTCTTTAGCCCCCGTGTTATCGGCGACTTTAAGATACGATTCTTGTTGTATCACTCTCAGTCACTCCTTTAATTGACAATTGTCAATTGCCGTTACTTCGCCTTCTCTATGATTTCGACTAAGCGCCATCTCTTGTCTTTAGACAAAGGCCTTGTCTCCATAACGCGCACACGGTCACCCATGCCGCACGCATTTTCTTCGTCGTGCGCTTTCAGTTTATACGTACGCTTTATTATTTTCTTGTAAAGCGGGTGTTGAACCCTGTCTTCAACCGCGACAACGATTGTTTTGTCCATCTTGTCGGACACCACTTTGCCGACACGAGTCTTCCTGCTTGATGACCTCTTTTCCATCTCGCTCATCAGGCTTTACCTCCCTGCTCTTCAAGCTCTTTCTGGCGAATAACCGTTTTGACTCTTGCGATGTCTTTCCTCACTTGCGCGATACGCAGTGGATTGTCAAGCTGGTTTGTGGCGTGCTGCATTCTTAAAAAGAAGAGGTCTTTTTTCAGGCCGACAAGCCGATCATTGAGCTCATTTGGGCTCAAGCCTCTTACCTCAGTTGCCTTCATCTACGTCACCACCTGTATCTGTCTCCGGCTCACTCACTGTCTCGACCGCCGGTTCCGTATTGCGGTATACCCCTACCGCGTGTATCGGGCCGCCTTCACGCTTTATGAACTTCGTCTTACAAGGCAACTTATGCCCGGCAAGTCTCAGTGCTTCACGCGCAACCTCTTCGGTCACTCCGCCGATTTCAAACAACACTCTGCCCGGTTTTACGACGGCTACCCAATACTCGGGCGAACCTTTACCGGAACCCATCCGTGTTTCAGCCGGTTTTGCTGTGACTGGTTTCGACGGGAAGATTTTGATCCACACCTTGCCGCCTCTTTTACTGTGACGCGTCATCGCAATACGTGCGGCTTCTATTTGATTCGACGTAATCCACGACGGGCTGGTTGCCTGTATGGCGTAGTCACCGTATGTGATCGTGTTCCCGCGGGTCGCTGTGCCTTTCATGCGTCCTCTGTGAACTTTTCTGTATTTAACTCTTTTTGGTAAAAGCATCGTTATTAGCCCTCCTGTGACGGGGTTGCAGGGCTGCTCGCCGGACGCGGCTGATCTCCGCTCTGCGGACGTGCGCCGCCCGGAGCCGGACTGCGATTGAATCCGCCCTGCTGACCCTGCGGCCTGTTGTATCCGCCGCCTTGTCCCTGCGGTCTGCTATTGTTATAGCCGCCCTGTCCTCCGCGATTGTACCCGCCTTGTCCCTGACCTTGCGGTCTGCCGTATCCGCCGCCGCCTTGTCCTTGGCCGCCTCTGTTATATCCGCCGCCTCTGTTGTTGCCGCCGCGGTTGTCGCGCCGGTCGCGCCGCTCTCTCGGCGGACGGGTCGGATCCATTGTGCGCGGCGTGGTGCGCAATGTTTGCGATAAAATCTCGCCATTGTATACCCATACTTTGACGCCGATTCTGCCGTATGTTGTCGCAGCTTCTGCGAAGCCGTACTCTATATCAGCCCTGATCGTCTGCAACGGGATGGTACCTTCATGATACGTTTCGTCCCTGGCGATCTCCGCGCCGCCCAATCTGCCGGCAACCATGACTTTGATTCCGCGTACGCCAAGCCGCATGGCGCGACCCATCGCGTTTTTCATCGCCCGGCGGAATCCGATTCTCTTCTCCAGCTTCTGTGCGATGCCTTCGGCGATCAATTGTGCGTTTGTGTCGGGGCTTTTTACCTCAACAATAGAGATGGCTACCTGTTTGCCAATCATTTTTTCAACTTCAGCCCGAATCCGCTCAATCTCTGAACCGCCTTTGCCGATGACAACACCGGGACGGGAACAGTGGATGAATATCCGAACTTTTTGGCTGTCGCGCTCAATCTCAATCTTCGGCACTCCGGCGGAGTACAGCAGATTTTTAAGATATTTGCGGATATTGTAGTCTTCAACGATAAGATCCCCGACCTTATCAGCCCGCGCGTACCAACGGGAATCCCAGTCTTTAATAACGCCGACTCTCAGGCCGTGCGGATTAACTTTTTGTCCCATATTTGCCCCCTATTCCTTTTCCGCCACGACAATCGTGATATGTGACGTTCTCTTATAAATCCGGTGCGCCCGGCCTCGTCCAACGGGGCGGATACGCTTGAGAATAGGCCCGGGATTCGCGTAAGTTTGAGATACATAAAGATTTTCAGGATCCATGTTATGATTATTCTCCGCATTCGCCACTGCTGATTGCAGCAGCTTCAACAAAAGCTCCGAACTCGCTTTCGGGGTCTGCATGAGAATGGCTCTTGCCGTAGTTGTGTCCTTGCCGCGAATCAGGTCGCAAGCAATTTTCACTTTACGGGGAGATATCCGCGCGTATTTAAGATGTGCTTTCGCTTCCAAGATTTTTCCCCTCCTATCGTGACGTTTTGCTGCCCGCGTGGCCGCGATACGTCCGCGTGGGGGCAAATTCGCCTAACTTGTGGCCGACCATGTCTTCGGTGATATACACCGGCACATGCCGCCGTCCGTCATGAACAGCGATTGTGTGTCCGACGAACGAAGGGAAAATTGTGCTGGCGCGTGACCACGTCCTAAGCACTTTCTTTTCGTTTGCCGAATTCATTTCGTCAACCCTCTTTACAAGCTCCGGCGCGGCAAAGGGGCCTTTTTTTACGCTTCTGCTCATAAATTATCCTCCTACTTCTTGCCGCGGCGTTTGACGATAAACTTATCAGTTCTGTTCTTCGCCTTGCGCGTTTTATATCCCAGGGTCGGTTTACCCCAAGGTGTCACCGGACCCGGACGGCCGATTGGGGACTTGCCCTCACCACCGCCGTGCGGGTGATCTACCGGGTTCATGGCTGAACCCCTGACTGTCGGACGGATGCCCATGTGTCTTTTCCGCCCGGCTTTACCGATGTGAATGTTGCCGTGATCAGTGTTGCCAACCTGCCCTATCGTAGCCATACAGACAGCGCGAACTAATCTGTACTCACCGGATGGCAGCCTAATCTGCGCCATGGTTCCCTCTTTGGCCATTAATTGAGCTGCCGTTCCGGCCGACCGGACAAGCTGTCCGCCTCTGCCGGGGTAAAGCTCAATATTATGAATGACCGAGCCCACGGGAATCGCGGTGATGGGCAATGCATTGCCTGGTTTGATATCAGCCTCTTTCGACGAGATGACAGCATCTCCGGCTTTCAGCCCCACAGGCGCCAAGATATACCTGCGCTCAGAATCCGCATATTCAATCAGTGCGATATTTGCTGATCTATTCGGATCATACTCCAGTCTCAAAACCGTGCCGGGCACATCCGTCTTATCGCGCTTGAAGTCGATAATCCTGTATTTGCGTCGATTGCCGCCGCCACGGTGCCGGACGGTGATCCGTCCGTAGTTGTTACGCCCGGAGTGTTTTTTCAGAACTTCAGTCAGCTTGCGCTCCGGCCGCGCTTTTTTATCTATCCCATCAAACCCCGAGACGGTCATATGCCGCCGCGACGGAGTGGTAGGTTTATATGATTTAACAGACACTAAATCTATCCTCCCTAATCGTCAATTGTCAACTTCCGGACTAAACCATGCCTTCAAAGAATTCTATGGTTTTAGAGTTCTCGGTCAGTTTAACAACGGCTTTTTTCCAGTCTTTCCGCGCGCCTGCGGGATATCTGCCGGTGCGCTTGATTTTGCCCTTCATATTCAGCGTAGTTACTTTCATAACCTCAACGCCGAAAATCTCTTCAATGGCTTTTTTGATCTCAATCTTATTCGCATCCGGTAAGACTTCAAAAACGTATTTTTTCAGATCCGCGTGTTCCATCGATTGCTCTGTGATAATCGGACGCAGGATGATGTCGTATGCCAGTCTCATTACGAATACACCTCCTCAATCACACCAAGCGCCGCTTTGTCAACGATGAAAGTCGTCGAGTCAACGATGTCGTATGTGTTCAGAAGCTTGGCGAATGTTGTCTTAACGCCTTTCAGATTCCGTGCCGAGAGGATGATGTTTTCGTTAAATTCCGGCGTGACAACAAGTGCCTTTCCGCTGACGCCCACGGCATCCAAAAATTTCTTAAACTCTTTCGTCTTAATCTGCTGAAGCTCAAGCCCATCAACAACGATGATTTTTTCGTCTTTCGCTTTTATTGACAGTGCTGACTTCAGTGCTAATCTGCGCAGCTTCTTGTTCAACGAATATCTATAACTGCGTGGCTTCGGTGCAAATGCAACGCCGCCGTGTGTGTAATGCGGGACTCTTGTAGACCCCTGTCTCGCGCGGCCTGTGCCTTTTTGGCGAAACGGCTTGGCACCGCCGCCGCGGACTTCAGCACGGGTCAGCGCGGACTGCGTGCCCTGGCGTTTGTTTGCCAAATGGTTTTTCACTGACGCGTGGATCGCACCCAGGTTCGGCTCTATACCGAATATATTGTCAGAGAGCGTCACGTCTCCAAGAGACTGCCCGGACATATCGTATACTTTAGTTGTTGGCATGATAACCCTCCCCTTTCTTAAGCGTTTTTAACTGTGTTCTTCACGTAGACTATGCCGCCTTTCGGCCCTGGAATCGCGCCTCTAACCGCCAGCAGGTTCAGCTCTGGGTCAACCCTTGCGACTGTCAGGTTCTGCACTGTCACTTGCTCTGTACCCATGTGACCTGCACCCATGTGGCCTTTGAAAATCTTGCCTGGCGTGGTGCCTGCCCCCATTGACCCGGCATGCCTGTGAACCGGCCCGCCGCCGTGTGACATGCGATTTCTGCCTTTGTTAAACCGTTTGATAACACCAGCAAAACCTTTACCTTTGGATATCCCAGTGATGTCTACCTTATCGCCTTCGGCGAAAATATCAGCTTTCAGCTCGTCACCTAAATTCATCTCTTCGGCGTTTTCAAGTTTGAACTCTTTCAGGTGTTTCTTCGGCGATACGCCGGCTTTTTTTAAGTGACCTTGCTCTGGCTTTGTCAGTTTGCGTTCTTTCAAATCTTCAAACCCAAGCTGTACAGAGATGTACCCGTCGTTTTCCATCGTTTTCTTCTGTGTAACGACGCAAGGCCCAGCCTCTATAACCGTTACAGGGACGACTTTGCCGTTTTCATCAAATATCTGCGTCATCCCAACTTTTTTGCCAATGATTGCTTTTTGCACTGCTTTATTTACCTCCTGTCATTGGTTGGCTTTCGACCAACTTAACATATTATATCCCCTCTCCCAGAGGGATGCCGCTTATCACGGCGGGGTGGCTTTACAGCTTGATCTCTATTTCAACACCTGCCGGAAGCTCCAGCGACATCAGTGACTCCACCGTTTTTTGCGTGGGGCCTATGATGTCGATCAAACGCTTATGGGTCAGGCGTTCAAACTGCTCTCTGCTATCCTTGTATTTGTGCACCGCACGCAGAATTGTAATGATCTCTTTCTTTGTCGGCAACGGTATCGGGCCGGATACCCGTGCGTCCGTCCGTTTTGCCGTCTCAACGATTGTCGCGGCTGCTTGGTCAACTAGCTGATGGTCATAGGCCTTCAGCCGAATGCGAATCATTTTTTTGGCTGCCATTTTTTATTCCTCCTGTTATCATGTTCCGTTGAGCTTAAAAAGGCAATAACCGCAAAGGGTTACACCCTCAGCGATTTTGTTTTCCACGCAAACGAAACGGCATTAAATAGGATTCGGGAATTTTCTTACCACACATCCGGGCGTGTCATAATTCCGATGATAAAAAATCTCCCGCGCGCCCGATTGCGAATCAGCACAAATGCACTGATTCCGGACTGCTCCCCGAAAGTTACCAGGCTTCACAAAGTCAGCCAACAGCCTGCAATCTCCCGGTTCATCGCGTCACGTGCCCATAAGGCACCTTGGTAGAATATCAAACATCGAACGCCTTGTCAAGAAAAATTTTAGAATTTTTATCTTTTTTCTTTATTCCCGCAACGATGTGTACTGTTAATCGAACCCTGCCGCCTTTGCACATTACTATTATGCATTACGACGGAGCGTTGAGGGTACCATCTTTTGCACATTGCCACAACGGGTATACTACTTTCTTTTTTTACGTTTCAAAGCACCTCATTTCGGTGATTTTTGCTATTTTTTACGGTATATATATGGTTAATGTGATAAATTTGCTTGACATGCCTGAACCACGGTTGTAAAATGAGGGGACATGTTTGATTTTTGACAATAGTTAATGATTAACTGTTAATCTCTACATTATATAAAGGGGTGAGGTACTTACCAATGCCAGTGGCTTTAATAATAACCTTTGCGGCCGCTATTCCTATATTTCTTATCTTGGGAGTTTTTCTTGGGATTCAATATAGAAAAAAAGTGTCGGAACGGGAAATACAAAGTGCAGAGGAAAAGGCCAAATCGATTATCAACGACTCGATAAAGGCCGCCGAAAACAAAAAACGTGAAGCGCTCCTAGAGGCAAAGGAAGAGATCCATAAAAATAGAGGCGAGTACGAGCGCGAGGTGAAAGAGCGCCGTGCTGAAATCCAAAAGCAAGAACGCAGACTCCAGCAGAAAGAAGAAATGCTGGACAAAAAGACAGACATTTTTGAAAAAAAATCTGAAACGCTGACGAAAAAACTGTCAGACTTGGACGAAGCCCACGAAGAAATCGCCGTCATCAAGCGCGACCAGTTTGAAATGTTGGAAAAAATCTCCGGCTATACGGTTGAAGAGGCTAAATCGTATTTAATCAAAAACATTGAGTCGGAAGTGACGCACGAAGCGGCGATGAAAATCAAGGACATAGAAACCCGCTTGAAAGAAGATGCAGACCAAAAAGCCCGCGAATATATCACCGTCGCAATCCAAAGAGTCGCGGCAGATCATGTGGCAGAGGCTGCGGTGTCGGTAGTTCCGTTGCCGAACGACGAAATGAAAGGCCGGATAATCGGTCGTGAAGGCCGCAACATCCGCGCGATCGAAACGCTGACCGGGGTGGACTTGATTATAGACGACACGCCGGAAGCGATCACACTGTCCAGCTTTGACCCTGTCCGGCGCGAAGTCGCAAGAATCGCGTTGGAAAAATTGATTTTGGACGGACGGATTCACCCCGCCAGAATCGAAGAGATGGTGGAAAAAGCAAAAAAAGAAGTTGACGCCACGATTAAAGCGGAAGGCGAACGCGCAACGTTTGAGACAGGTGTACACGGTCTACATCCGGAAATCGTAAAGACCCTCGGCAGAATGCGCTACCGCACAAGCTACGGGCAGAACGTGCTGAATCATTCCATCGAAGTTTCGCACATCGCCGGCCTGCTAGCCGCGGAACTCGGTGCAGATGTCGCTGTGGCTCGCCGCGCAGGACTTTTGCACGACTTGGGCAAAGCAATGGATCATGAGGTTGATGGCACTCACGTGACTATCGGCGTAGATTTGGCAAAGAAGTACAAAGAATCCGAAGAAGTAATCCACGCGATACACGCCCACCACGGGGATGTGGAGCCCAGAACGATTATCGCCGGATTGGTTCAAGCATCCGATACGA
>WQVW01000024.1 GCA_009785655.1 Oscillospiraceae bacterium
AGACATTGCTTCATCGAATCCGAATGTCAACTTTTTCCGCGACAGAAACGGCCGGATCGTCGCGCATGAACGTATGCCCAGGAACACTGTTTACACGGTGCAATTCAGCGATTTGAATGACTTTTTTGATGATGAATCAGATGAGTACAATCCGGGCGCATTCCCGTGGAGTGGGTATAGTAATATGTTACGGTATTCATACAGGGGCGTATTACGGGATATCAGCGGAAGTCTGGCGCAGCAGCGTTTAATATTCGGACAGGGCTTGGCGCATGTTACAATCCGACACAACGGAATCATGCGCACTTACGAAGATTTGCTGAACAATTATCTTATCCCGCGCGCTGACTGGATTCACGAAACCTTCACCGCGTTGCCGGCGGATTTCCCAGAGCGAATTCGTGATCTGGCGGTTTCAATCACTGCGGAAGCGGCGAATGATTACGAGCGTGCGCGGTTGCTTGAGAGGTACCTCAGCGAGAATTTCGAGTATACATTGTTGCCCGGCAACCCGCCGGAGGACAGGGATTTTGTGGATCATTTCCTGTTTGATCTGCAGGAGGGATATTGTACATATTTTGCCACCGCTTTCGTAACCATGGCGCGCAGCTTGGGGTTACCGGCGCGGTATGTTGAAGGCTTTATGGTTCGGGGGATTCCAGATGAATCCGGGTTTTACAGGGTACTGAATACCATGGGGCACGCCTGGGGTGAGGTGTATTTTGAAGGTTTCGGCTGGCACAGGTTTGAGCCGACGCCCGCTGCGGGATTGCCGATGCCATACATCAGTGCCGGGCATGAAGGCAGCTGGAATATGTCTGACCTTGATGATGATCTTTGGAACCTGATGTATCTTGAGCATCTTGAACTGATCGGCGCTGGGACTGCGCGGGATCCGGCAGCCGGAGGGCAACAACAGCAGCCGCCGCCGCAACAGCAGCAGGCGGCGGGGGCTGTCATTCCGCAAAACAGATTGAGTGTTTATGTCATTATCGCCATCGCGTTGCTGGTGCTGGCAGTGGGTGCGCTGACAATCAAAGCACTGCGGATTTATCGGCAGGCACTTCAAGCAAAGCAGAAAGCGGATAACGCGGCGGTTCAGCATTATTTTGGGGTATTGCTGAAATACATGAAGTTTTTCGGTTATGAAATCAGAGACAATGAGACTGCCGACCAATTTGCGGCAAGGGTTGGTGACAAGGTCAAGATAGGCGACAAAGTGCTTCGCCTGAAAGACATCGCGGAGATATTTTCAAAAGCCCGCTACAGCCAGCATCCGGTCAGTTCGGCAGAACGTGAGATGGTAGAAGCGGCTGTCAGAGATCTGGATATTAAAATGCGAAGCAGCGTCAACATGGGGATGCATCTGTACTATAAGTATATCAAGGCAATTGTATAGGGGCGAATGGGGTCTCACTAAAAATGGAAAAACCCCGTACGGACGACCGCCCCGGTCGTCCGTGGATCGCCGACAGAATGCCGCCCATATACGGATTGGCTGTGCGTTGTAGCCGCGGACGGTCGAGGGCGACCGTCCCTACGGGGTGATCTGCACACTATTTTCATCGTTCATCTACAATTTCACTATTTAGCGAACTAAATCATTACAGCATTGTTGTGCAAAATTACGGCTTGACGATCGCTGGTTACAGGAGTACAATAATTACAGTATTTCTGATGAGAAGAAAGGATAATGAGGACGATGAAAAAAATGAGTAAATTGTTGGTTCTGCTGTTGGTTGCGGCAATCTTTGCCATCGGACTGGCTGGCTGTAATGGGGATGCGCCGCCGGCGGCCACGCAAGACACACAGCCGGCGACTCAGCCGCAAGAGACTGCGCCGGACAATGGTGAACCCGCCACTACGCCAGATGTGGAGCCGGATAGAGTATTCCAGATCGGCATAATCCAGTTGTTCGAGCATCCGGCGCTTGACGCCGCCCGTGAAGGGTTTATCTCCATGATGGCGGAATACGGCGTCCAGGTGGATTTTGATTACCAGAACGCCCAAGGTGATCACCCGACGCTGTCCACCATTGCCGACCGGTTTGTTAGTAATGATGTGGACTTAGTTCTGGCGATTGCGACGCCCAGTGTTCGGGCAATGTTCACCGCGACCGATACGATCCCTATCGTCGGTTCGGCCATTACCAGCTATGAACGGGCCGAAGTAATATACAGCAATGAGGCGCCTGGCACCAATGTCACCGGCGCGTCTGATATGAATCCAATTCAGGCGCAGATCGATATGATCTTCGACTTCGTGCCGCACCTGCAAACGCTTGGGATTGTTTACTCATCAAACGAAGCGAACTCTGTCTATCAGGCAGAACTCGCGATCGCTTACGCGGAGTCTTTAGGGTTGACGGTGGAGGTAGGTACAGTCACTGCCCCGGCTGAAGTTCAGCAAAACGCATTGGCCATCGCAAGCCGTGTAGACGCCATTTGGATTCCGACCGACAACGCCCATGCGACCTCAATGGCTGTCGTCGGCCAAGTTTCTATTGACACAGGCGTGCCGGTCTTCCCGGGGGAAGACAACATGGTTATGGGCGGCGGTGTTGCCACATTGAGCATCAATTATTACGAACTTGGCCGTCAATCCGGCCGCATGGCAATTGAAATCCTGCTTTACGGCGGAAATCCGGCCACGATGCCTATCGTGTTTGGCATGAACTTGAACCTGTCCTACCTCGTCAATGGGTTTATGGCGGAGGAGCTGGGACTTGACATTCCGGCACGATTTGCGGATTATGTTTGGTTTCCGGAGTAATCAGTACTAACATCCAGAGAAGCACCTTTGCGGGGGACAAATCACGTAGAGAGCGGCATTTGCCGCTTATAACAACAACCAGCATCCTGAGCGCCCCGTAGTGGGCGCTTGGAGTGCGTTTGAAAGGAACACACATTTATGCTCATAGTTCAGGGGGCCGTATCGTTAGGGCTCATCTTCTCTCTGATGGCGATGGGAGTTTATCTTACTTTTCGGGTGCTTGAAATGCCCGATTTGTCTGCCGAGGGTTCAATTATATTAGGGGCGGGGACAGCGGCCAGATTGGTTTCAGGCGGATTCAATCCATTTGTTGCAACATTCATTGCCACGCTTGTCGGTTGTGTGGCCGGACTTGTGACGGGAGTACTGCACACTAAATTTAAGATTCCGCCGATACTGGCTGGGATTTTGACTATGGTTGCCTCATACTCGGTGGTGATCCGCATCATGGGTACGTCTAACGTGGCGCTTTTGCCGCACGGGCCTAACCGGGTGACGTCTGTATTTACGTTTTTGCAGGAAGCGGGACTTTCCCGCCAAGCAGCAATCATTTTACTGAGTGCCGTGATGGTGGTGGTAGTCGGCGTGGTGCTGTACTGCTTTCTGGGTACAGAGGCTGGCAGTGCGATGCGTGCCACGGGGAATAACCGGCATATGGTCAAAGCGCAGGGTATAAGCACTGATGCGATGGTTATATTATGCCTGATGATTTCCAACGGTTTGATCGGCCTGACCGGGGCACTTTGGGCACAGCAGCAGGGGTTTGCGTCTGTCGATATGGGGATCGGCACGATTGTTATCGGCCTGGCCTCGGTCATCATCGCGGAAGTGTTGTTCCGTGTTCGTAATGTGTGGGCAAGGCTGATCACGTTGGTTGTAGGGTCGATTATTTATCGGCTGATTATCGCATTGGCACTGAACCTCGACTTCCTGTCGCCGACAGATCTGCGGTTACTAACCGCTGTGATTGTCACTATCGCGCTGACACTGCCGCTGATTGTCGAAAAATTTTCAAAACCCATAGATAAAACCAAAGGCCGGAGGAAGTAAGGATGCTGCAAATAGAGAACTTAAACAAGACATTTAATCCCGGCACACCGATAGAGAATCACGTGCTGCACGATGTATCGCTCCGTTTGGAAGAGGGCGATTATGTCACGCTGATCGGTGGCAATGGTGCGGGGAAAAGCACCTTGCTCGGTGGCGTGGCGGGGACATTTTTGCCGGACACAGGCAAAATCACGATCGGCGGCACGGATGTGACACACTTGGCAGAGCATCGGCGCGCTGTCTATTTGGGTCGGGTATTCCAGGATCCGATGACAGGCACGGCGGCGAACATGAATATTGAAGAAAATATGGCATTGGCCTATCGCCGCGGCAAACGGCGCGGGCTGGGCTGGTATATCCGGGCGAAAGAGCGAGACCTGTATAGAGAACGGTTATCCACGCTGGAGTTAGGGCTGGAAAACCGTTTATCCGACAAAGTCGGCCTATTATCCGGCGGACAGCGCCAGGCGTTGACGCTGGTGATGGCGACGCTAAAACAGCCGCGGGTGCTGCTGTTGGACGAACACACGGCGGCACTGGATCCGAAAACCGCACCGAAAGTGCTGGAGATAGGCAGCAAGATAATTGAAGCATACAACCTCACCACGATGATGGTCACCCATAACATGCGGGACGCCATCCGCCACGGCAACCGCCTGATTATGATGAGCGGCGGGCGGATTGTGCTGGACATTTCCGGAGAAGAGAAACAAAAGCTGACAGTGGAAGAGCTGGTCGCAAAATTCAGCCAGGCCAGCGATGAAGAGTTTACCGGGGATCAAGCGCTTTTGGGATAACTCAAACACTTTCGGCGGTCAACTTTTTGTTGAAAAACGCAATTGCCCGTGATAAACTGTCAGCAAAAGTACATGTCTTCAGTCAGTATACGTATATTCGGATTTTTTTGTTGTGGCAATTTTAAGAATTATATCAAAAAAGTTGAAATAAAATAAAAAAGGAGGAATTACGATGGCATCTTATCAATACCAAATTTTTGTGCCCGGCGGGAATAAGACGGCACTGGTTGAAGGTCTTGCCGGACTTGACGGGGACGAGGTGAAGCGCAAAGCAATTCAAGACGCAATTCTTGCAAAACACAAAAGTGATGCGGACGGGGAAGTGGAGCAGGTGGGGTTTGTTAATACTGACAAATCAAAGCCTCCCCGCCTTGTGATGACCGGCGGCGAGTTCTGCGCAAACGCCGTCCGTTGCGCAGCAGCGTATTATCGTGAGGCACTGCGCCGCGATGATGACCATGTTGATATTCTGGTTTCCGGGGCAGAGAAGCCTGTGAGGGCGGGACTCACCACGACCAGATCCGCTAAAGGTGTCAGGCTAAAGGCATGGGCATACATGCCCTTGCTTGACGATAATTCTAAGACGGTTACTCCTTTAAATGATGACGGTTTATACTGGGTGTCAATCGACGGCATGTCCCATCTTATCGTCCCGCAAACTCAATCCGCACCTTATATCCGTGAGATTTATGCTAATTCCACGGATAAAGCGGCGCAAATGAAGGTCGCCCTAGACTTTTTAGAGAAGAGAGCTGTCGATGAATTGCTTTACCCTGGCATAGCCTGCGGGGTTGTGTTCATTGAACACATAGTGGATGTGCTGAAGATACATCCCTTTGTGCATTTGGTGCCGATGGACAAAACCTTTTACGAATCAGCCTGCGGCAGTAGTGCCGCGAGCGTGGGTTTGCTTCACAGCTTCCTGATTGGTGAGAGCGTAAACTTCTCTCTGCTCCAGCCGTCGGGCAGTCTGATTAGGGTGGAAGTTGACTATACCGCGGATACGTTCAGCAATGTGCGCATCTCAGGCGGTATCGAGTTCGGAAAGACATATAAATTGGAAGTATAGCGATATCTCCCTGAGCACTTACAATGCCGAAACATCAGATAAAACGGACTTTTTGTATATATACAAGAGGTTCGTTTTTATACTGCGTACAAGTTTTTGTGAAAGTATACAGTCGCATGATTGCATAAGCAGATATTTTCGGAATGTTTTGCTTTATTTTTGCATATTTGCAGCCACGGACAACGCTTCTTTCATTTTTTGACGATTTGGATACAATTTGACCTGTATTCGACTGAACATTTGTGTATTAATAAACGCAAAAAAGCTTGCATAACGCCTCATAATGTGGCATACTTTCGACTTATACAGCGAATGCAAGAAGGTTTGTGTAAAATTGCATTTGCAAAAAGAACAGGTTCGATGTTGTCCGGCTCAATAAAATTGAAGAGGGTGTTGCTTTAATGGGTGGTATTTGGAAGACATACAAGAAGATTTCTGTTTTTTATAAGGTCTTGGGCGGGTTTGTTATGGGCATTGTTTTAGGAATAGTTATCGGCCCCCCAGCGGCAAATCTGCAATTTTTGGGTCTTATCATGGTTCGGCTTGTTTCCATGGTCGTTCTGCCGCTTGTTATGAGCATGATTGTCGTGGCGGTAGGAGACGTAGGCGGCAAGAGTGTGGGAAAAATGGGTGCGCTGTCCACCATCATGTTCACGCTTAGCTCAATTATTGCCATCGGTATTGGGTTCGGCTTTGCCTTTATTTTCAACGTGGGTTACGGAATAGAGCCCGATGTAGCGTGGGAGATTACGCAAGCCGCTGCGGCACCAACTGTAATGGACACAATAATCAACGTTGTGCCGAACAATATATTTGCGGCATTGACATCGGCGGATTTGATGCAGGTGCTGGCATTTTCTATATTTGTAGGTGCGGCAATCACCATGATGCCGAACAAAAAGCACAGCGCGATGCTTATCGATGTGTTCTCGGCCGTGGGCGATGTGATGCAGAAAGTTCTGTCGTTTGTTATGGGATTTATGCCTATCGGTGTCATGGGCATTATGGCTTGGCTTATTGGTACACAAGGCCTCGGGGCGATACTGGAATTTGCCCCATTTATCGGTGCTATTCTTGCCACAACCGTTGTTCTGCACCTGGGCGTTCACACGTTTTTGTTCGCGTTTTTGCTCGGCAGGGTACCGATGGGTCATTTTTTGAAGAGCGGCAAAGAACCGGCGCTGTTTGCGTGGGCGACTAACTCCAGCTACGCCACGCTGCCGGTCGCTATGACTGCCGCGCAGAAAATGGGCATAAGCGATAAAATCAGAAACTTTATTATACCCTACGGCATTGTTGTGAACATGGATGGTACGGCAGCGTATTTGGGTGTAGCCACAATATTTATTGCTAACGTTTACGGCATACAATTAGATATGACGCAATTGATTATGATTGTCGCCACTGCCACCTTGGGTTCTTTCGGCGCGGCCGGCGTGCCCGGCGCGGCTGTCGTTATGTTAAGCGCAGTGCTTGCGATGCTCGACTTGCCGCAGGAGGCGGTTGTGCTCCTGCTTGGATTTGACCGCTTGATTCCGGGACCTGCGAGAACAGTTAACAATATCAATGGCGATCTTGCCGTGGCGTCTATTGTTCAGCGGTTTGTTGAGAAAACCACAGTGAAAAAACCCGAGGACGCCGCCCTGGTCGAAGTTGAGGAAGAGACAGTTCGCTGATATTGATTCATACATATTATATTTTAACCAGCCGGAAGGAGGCAAACACAATGGTCTACAGCTATTATCCAGGCTGTACGTTAAAGACAAAAGCAAAAGTGCTTGACAAAAACGCCCGACTGTGTGCGGAAGTGTTGGGTTTTACGCTTGAAGAAGTGGAGGAATGGCAGTGTTGCGGGGCGGTTTACCCGATGGGAGCCGACGAGATTGCTACAAAGCTGCCCGCCGTACGCGCCTTACATGCGGCAAGCGAAAAGGAGCAGGGCATAGTAACGCTGTGTTCCGCCTGTCATCACGTGTTGAAACGCGTTAACGAAGATATGTGCCAAAATAAAGACTTGCAAACAACGGTGAACAATTACCTTGCCCAGGAAGAGACTCCGTATACATATCATGGCGAAACGACGGTTCTGCATTATCTGGAGATTTTAAGGGATCAAATTGGGTTCGATAACTTGGCGGCGAAAGTGAAAAATCCGCTTACTGGGCGCAAAATAGGCGCATATTACGGTTGTATGTTGCTGCGCCCAAGCAGTGTTATGCAGTTTGACGATCCGGAAAACCCCACTATTTTGGAGGATTTCATCAAAGCCATCGGTGCGGAGCCTGTGGTGTACCCATATCGCAACGAATGTTGTGGTGGATATATCTCGTTAAAGGAAAAAGCGCTGGCTGAAGAGATGTCGCAAAAGATTGCGGACAACGCTTTATCCAAAGGCGCGGAAGTGCTAATTACAGCCTGCCCGCTGTGTTTGTACAACATGAAAAAACCGGACGGAGAGACTTTGCCGACTGTGTATTTTACAGAACTCCTGGCGGAAGCGCTGGGATTAAAAGAGGAGTAAAGGAGGCGACATGTCATGCATGGCAATAAAGACCATCAGGCAGACCAAATTCGCGCAATCAGCGGCGCGGAGGACAGGAAATGCATGAAGTGCGGAAAATGCTCCGCCTCCTGCCCTTCTTATGACGTGATGGATGTTAGGCCGCATCAGTTTGTTTCATATTTGCGCGGCGGAGATATTGATGCGATGCTAAACGCTCAGTCTATATGGAAATGTGTTTCATGCTTCGCTTGCGTGGAACGTTGTCCACAGGATGTAAAACCGGCGCAGATTATTGAAGCGGCCAGACTGATGGTTATCAGACAGCAGGGCGAAAACTATCTTTCACCAGATGATGTGCCAGAGTTATTAGACCCGGAATTGCCGCAGCAGCTTTTGGCCAGCGCGTTTCGGAAGTACGCGAAATAGAGGCATGGGGAGGGAAATAACGTGCAGAGAATAGGTGTATTTGTCTGTCATTGCGGTACCAATATAGCCGGAACCGTGGATGTGGATGAAATAGTTAAAATGGTAAAGCCGGAACAAGGCGTGGTTCACGCTGCCGATTATCCGTATATGTGTTCGGAGGCCGGACAGAGCATGATAATAAATGCCGTGAAAGCGCATAATCTTTCAGGTGTTGTAATATGCTCCTGTTCCCCGCGTATGCACGAGACGACGTTCCGGAAAGCGGCGGATAAGGCGGGGCTGAATCCGTACATGGTGGAGATTGCGAATATACGCGAACATTGCTCTTGGATACATAAAGATAAAGCTGAAGCAACCCAAAAGGCGTTGATTTTAACCCGCGCGGCTATCGCGAAAGCACAATTAAACAGTCCGCTGTTCCCGGATGAAAGTCCGGTCACCAAACGTGCGCTTGTAATAGGCGGCGGTATTGCCGGTATACAAACCGCGCTGGACATCGCCGACGCCGGTTTTGAGGTCGATATTGTTGAGTCTACACCCAGCATTGGCGGGAAAATGGCGCAGTTGGATAAAACATTCCCGACGCTGGACTGCGCGGCGTGCATCTTGACACCTAAGATGGTGGACGCGTCCGCGCATGAAAATATCACGTTGTATACATACAGCCAAGTCGATAAAGTGGAAGGTTTTGTTGGGGATTTCACCGTCACCATCCGCCAAAAGGCCAGAAGCGTAGATTTTGACAAATGCACAGGCTGCGGCGTGTGTTCAGAAAAATGCCCGTCTAAGAAGTCGCCGAGCGAATTTGACCAGGGACTTTGTACTCGTCCCGCTATCTACACCCCGTTTGCCCAGGCAGTTCCGAATGTGCCGGTGATTGACCGGGAGGCGTGTCTAAAATTCAAAACCGGAAAATGTGGATTATGTGAAACAGTCTGCGCGCCAAAAGCCATCAATTTTGAGCAGGAAGACGAATTGGTAGCGCGCAAATACGGTGCTGTTATAATGGCCACGGGATATGAACCTGTTGCCTTGGATAAATTCGGTGAGTACAGCTATAGTGACAGCCCTGATGTGATTACGTCTCTTGAATTTGAACGGCTAACCAACGCTGCGGGGCCGACCGGCGGGGACTTAATACGGCTATCTGACAAGCGTAAACCTAAGAGCGTGACGTTTATACAATGCGTCGGTTCACGAGACGTTACACAGCGCGGCAAGGCTTACTGCTCAAAAATTTGCTGCATGTACACAGCGAAACATGCCATGCTGATAAAAGAAAAATACCCTGATACCGAGGTAAATGTATTTTATATTGATGTCCGCACACCCGGCAAAGCTTTTGACGAATTCTATCGCAGAGCCGAGAGCGAATACGGCGTGCGATATATAAAAGGCCAGGTCGGCAAAGTGATAGACAACGGCGATCATCTTCAAATACAGGCAGTCGATATGCTGGACAACAAAAAGATGGACATGAAAACAGATATGGTTGTGCTGGCAACGGCTATTGAGCCTGTGAAATCCGCCAAAAGCATCGCAACCATGCTGACGGCCAGTATTGACACCAATAATTTCATGACGGAAGCCCACCCAAAATTGCGCCCAGTGGAAAGCCCGACAGCGGGTGTGTTCCTGTCTGGCGTATGCCAAGGGCCGAAAGATATCCCTGAAACGGTCGCACAAGCCGGGGCGGCGGCGTCTAAAGTAATCGGATTGCTGGTCAAAGACAAGCTGATGAGCAATCCATGCACAGCCAAGCCGGATGCGCTTTACTGCAACGGATGTTCCATCTGCGAAAACGTTTGCCCTTACGGTGCGATTTCGTACGAGGATTGCGAAGTCAACGACCACGGTGTGAGAGAAGTATGGCACGTGGCGCAGGTGAATAAGGCACTTTGCCAGGGCTGCGGGGCTTGTGTGGTGACTTGCCCGTCAGGCGCAATGGATCTGCAAGGTTTTTCAAACAGGCAAATTCAAGCGGAGGTGGATGCGATATGCAGGTAGCTAATAAAGAATTTAAGCCTCTGATCGTGGCCTTTTGTTGTAACTGGTGTTCGTATGCGGGTGCAGACTTGGCCGGAACCAGCCGCTTGGCCTATCCGGCGGAGGTGAAGATCATAAAAGTTCCGTGTTCCTGCCGGGTGAATCCGCTGTTTGTTCTGCGGGCATTTCAAAAAGGCGCGGACGGTGTCATTATATGCGGCTGTCACCCTGGGGACTGCCATTACAGCACCGGAAACTACTATACCCGGCGGCGTATCACGCTGTTGTACTCGCTGCTGGATTATCTTGGTATCGAAAAAGGCCGCACCCATCTGGAATGGGTTTCAGCGGCGGAGGGCATGAAGTTTGCTACGACGATGAATAAATTCGTGGAAACAATCCATGGGCTGGGAGAAAACGTGAGATTGGAGGATTTGCGATGCAAGAGC
>WQVW01000025.1 GCA_009785655.1 Oscillospiraceae bacterium
AAATGTGCGCGGCAACGTGCTTTGGGTCACGCGGACTGCGCTATTTATTGCGCTGTTGGTCGCCTCCCAATGGGTCACGCGGCCGATGAGCCAGTTTGTCACCGGGTCGCTGGTCAATATGATCTTGGCTGTTGCCGTCATGACCGTTGGTCTTTGGTCTGGGGTCGCCGTGGCAGCAGTATCACCTGTGATGGCGTGGGTTGTCGGCATCGCGCCAAATCCGGTACTGATGCCGTTTATCGCAGCCGGGAATGTCGTCTTTGTGATTCTGTGGCATTTTATCGGCAACATAAACAAAGGCAACAAGTACGTCGCTTATATCTGCGCCGGGATTGCCGCTGCTGTCGGCAAATTCCTGGTGCTGTATCTCGGCGTTGTGCACATCGCGATACCGTTTATCATCGACCCGCCAGCCCCGCAAGCGGCTGTGATGTCGGGAATGTTCTCAATCCCGCAGCTTATCACGGGACTCATCGGCGGGGCGTTGGCGATAGTGATCTTCCCAACATTGAAGAAAGCAATACGTTAACTGGTTCACATGTACAAGGGCGGCCATTGACTGGCTGCCCTTTAAATATTTATCTCACATTAATCCCATTTCCACGCAGATACTGTTTCAGTTCCGGGATTGTCACCTCACCGAAATGAAAGATTGAGGCCGCCAGCCCGGCGTCTACTTGGGGAATGGTCTTAAAAAGTGCCGCAAAATGCGCCATGCCGCCCGCACCGCCGGAGGCGATTACAGGAATTGTCACCGCTTCACACACAGCTTCTAACAGCGGCAGATCGAAGCCTTGCTTCACCCCGTCGGTGTCGATACTATTCACCACAAGCTCACCCGCACCGAGGGATTGTCCGCGTTTGACCCATTCAATCGCGTTGAGTCCCGTATCCTCTCTGCCACCTTTGGCGAACACACGGAACTGCCCGTCCACCCGCTTGACATCCACCGACAGCACAACGCACTGGCTGCCATATTTGCGCGCACCTTCACGGATCAGCTCTGGATTTTTCAACGCGCCGGAATTCACGCTGACTTTGTCGGCCCCGCATTTCAGCACCCGGTCAAAGTCCTCGACAGCGTTTATGCCGCCGCCAACTGTCAGGGGGATGAATATCTGTTCCGCGACGGCTTTCAGTGCATCGGTAAACAGTTGTCGCCCATCGCTGGAGGCGGTGATGTCGTAAAACACCAGCTCATCCGCGCCGGAATCGCTATACAGTTTGCCGAGTTCCACCGGGGAGGACACATCGGCAATGCCCTCAAAATTCACGCCTTTGACCACTCTGCCGTCTCGCACGTCAAGACATGGGATAATGCGTTTTGTTATCACACTGCCGCCTCCCTTATCGCGTCGGTGAGCTTGATCTCACCGGCGTAAATGGCTTTTCCCAAAATCGCACCGTTGACGCCGCGCTCTGCAAGCGTCCGGATCTCGTCCAACCCGGTGATGCCGCCGGATGCGATGATATGGATGGTCAGCTGTTCGCGCAGGGTTTGGTACAATTCTAAATTTGTACCCTCCAGCAGTCCGTCTTTCGAGATATCGGTGCAGATCAGTGTTTGCACACCCCAGCTCTCAATCACGCGGCAGAACGAGATTGCGTCTTGATCCGACACCTCCGTCCAGCCGCTGGTGGCGACTTTTCCGTCTTTCATATCGACCGAGACCGCCACAGCGTCGCCAAACCGACTGACACACGCTTCTACAAATCCCGGGGACGCCACAGCCGCTGTGCCGAGTATCACGCGGTTGACACCCAAGTTTAGATATTGCTCAGCAACTTCAATCGTGCGGATGCCGCCGCCGACTTCAATGTGAAGACCTGTCTCGCGGATAATCCGGCTGATGATGTCCAAGTTTTTAGGCACACCGTCCCGCGCACCTTCAAGGTCAACAATATGTATCCACTCTGCCCCGCAGTCTTTAAACTCCTGCGCCGTCATCCACGGGTGATTGCTGTATACAGTCATCTGCGCATAGTCCCCTTGCCGAAGCCGCACGGCTTTCCCCTCGTACAGATCGATCGCTGGTAATATGATCATAATGTCCCCCTTTAGACTCAAAAAAAGCGTCAAGATATAGGATGACGCATCCGCGGGCAAACACAGTTCACCGCCACGGGTTGTCATATCCTATATCTTAACGCTTAGTACTTCCATCTGTCAATGATTACGGTCTAAATTCAACCAATACGATGCTATGCGTCACATTTTCATTCCCTCTGGCAACGGTTACGCTGACAGAATCCCCCACAGCACGGGAAGCCAGTGCAGCGTTGAAGCTTGTCAAATTTGTCACAGCCCTGCCGTCAATCGCGGTGATTCTGTCCCCTTGCCGAAACTCAGAATGGACAGAGTCCGCGATATACAGCCCCGCCTGGCCTACGTTATACCGCATGGCCGCCATCGGTGTTTGTATATCAACCAGCGCAAAACCGGTATCCACCCTGCCCCTGACAAATCCGTAAGTGAACAGGTCGTCTATCACCTGGCTGGCCGTGTTGGTGGGGATCGCAAATCCCAGCCCCTCCACATCCGGCCCGCCGGACTTGGCATTGACAATGCCTATCAACTCCCCACGCATGTTAAACAATCCGCCGCCGGAGTTGCCGCGGTTCACCGCCGCATCGGTTTGAAGCAGCGTCATCAGCTCGCCCGCGATGATAATGTCCCGGTCAGTGGCAGAAATAAGCCCACCCGTCACCGTGCCGCCAAGCGCGCCGAGCGGATTTCCGACGGCCAGCACCGGTTCAGCGACCATCATCATATCGGAATCGCCAAACACCGCCGGCGTTAAGTCATCAGCCTCTATTTTCAATAGGGCAAGATCACTGCGCGGGTCATCGGCAATAAGCTCCGCGCTGTGCTGCCTGCCGTCGTTTAACCGCACATTGATCGCCCGCGCACCTGCGATTACATGGCTGTTGGTCACAATATATCCATCCGCACTGATGATCACGCCGCTGCCCGCACCTTCACGGACTTGCTCCACCCGTCCGGCGGATGTGACCACCTCTGTCTGAATCTCCACAACGCTGGGCGTGACAATACGCGCCACTTCTGGGGCGGTCAACTGTGCTTCACCGGTTGTCAGCGGGATGATCCCGGAAAAATTGTCTTCATCGCCCACTGTAACACCACCCAGCTCCGCGTATGTCTCGGAAATCAGTTGCAGATGTTCTAAAGGCTGCGGCACCGCACCGCCGCCGACCCAATTGGGCAGTGCCAAGGTCATCACAAGGCCGCCGGCAAATCCAGCTGAGGCGGATATCAGCACAAATAATAGAACGATCAAAACCGTTTTGCCCCCATTGCGGCGCGGCTTGCGTTGCCGCCTGTAAACCTCAAAATTAAAGTCATGGCTATCGTACATGGCGAGTCCCCCTTTTGACAATAATACATATATTGTCCAGTTAATGTTAATATATCACTTTTACCATCTGGTCATGAACCGAAAATGAAGAATATGTAAAATAATATTGAACCATTTGAAAATATTCATCGCAAAATGAATACGCTTGATGCACAGAAAAGATTTCCCACAGGAAATTTTCGTTATATCGTGTGGGTTTTGCACATTCCCCACAGCTTTTTCCACAGGTGTTATGTCACCAACAACGGGTAAAAATATTCATTACTTGCTTTTTTCGCCAAGCGGGTGTAAAATGAACCGCTTTTGAATATAGTCTTTTATATATCTTGTCTCGCAAGATTTTATCCATTCAAACCGAACCATACCGTGAAAGGGTGTTATATACTTGCCTGAATCTCGTAAACAAAACTTCTTAAAAGGCGCCGCTATTCTGGCGGCAACTTCAATCATCGCCAGAGTCATCGGCCTTGTGTACAGAATCCCGATGTTCCGCATCTTAGGGCACGCTGGAATGGGCATTTTTCAGACTGCGCACTTGGCGTACACACTGATCCTAACATTATGCACCGCCGGCATATCGGTCGCTTTGTCGAGAATGATTTCGTCCGCAAACGAGGAGGGGAAAACAAGTCTTATTAAGCGGTATTTTTCCGTCTCCCTGCCGGCGTTCATGTTTTTGGGTCTCGCCGCAACGGCATTCATGTTCTTTTTTCCCAACGTTCTTGCCGGGATTGTGCGCAATCCATATGCTGCACCCGGAATACGCCTTCTAGCCCCGGCTGTGTTCTTTATGTGTATCATCGCTATATACAGGGGATATGCCCAAGGCTTTGAGAATATGATTCCAACCGCCACATCTCAAATCGTTGAAGTTGTCTGCAGAACTGTATTTGGAATAGCGATCGCCTCAATGCTTTTCGGACGGAGATATGATATGCAGTATGTGGCTGCCGGGGCAAATATCGGTACCACAATCGGGCTAGGCTTGGCCATTCCTGCTATGGTTTATCTCAAAAAAAAGATAGATAAACGTGTATCAAATCCATCAAGAGCGCGTTCAGACCTGCCCAGCAGGGCAACTGTGTTGCGTAATATTATATCCGTCAGTGCGCCGATTACGCTTGGGGCGTCTTTTATGGTTATCGCGAATTTTTTGGACACAACCGTTGTCTTAGGGCGGCTACAATCCGGCTTGGGTCTTCCTGCATATGAAGCCAACGCCTATTTGGGAATGTTCACACTGGGGGCAACTGTGTTCAACCTCCCGCCGGCACTGATTGTGCCGATCTCGGTGAGCATAATCCCGGCTATTGCCTCTGCTATATCAAGTGGGCGGCGTGGTATGGCGGGAAACATTATGCAATCATCTTTAAAGATAGTCAACCTGCTTGCAATGCCGGCAGCGATTGGGATCATGGCTTTGGCACAGCCTATTTTGATTGCTTTGTTTAACGACTCGTATCAAACCACATCAACCATGCTGACTATTTTGGGCGCGGCATCATTCTTCACCTGTCTTCAACTTATTACAACGGCCATCCTGCAAGCGACAGGACACGAACGTGTAACCATGCTGACATTCCCGATAGGCGGTGCCGCGATGATCGCGCTGGATTACATTCTTGTCGGCAACCCGAATATCGGCATAATCGGCTCAGCATTCGGAACACTGCTGTGCTACGTAATTATATCTTTATTGAATATCACCTTCATCCTGAAACGCGTCAAAGACAGGCCGAAGTTCGGCGGGGTGTTTGTGAAACCGCTGTTGTGTTCGGCAGTCATGGGCGTGGCGGCGTATTCGGTGTATGGGGTTGTATCCCGGCTCGGCTACAACGTGCTCGGGAGCGGCAGAATGGCTGTTGTCGCCTATCTCGCCATAGCGATGATTGCGGCGGCGATTGTCTATTTCGTGCTGATTATCGTCACACGTACACTCACGCGGGATGATATGCTGCTTTTGCCCAAAGGTGAAAAATTAGCGGATTTGCTTAAAATTCGGTAAGAATCGGCACTCAAATCGGCCTGTTTGTGGGCTTTTTGTACATTTTTGATAAAAAACGTAAAATCTGCTTGCGGAAAGGAAAAAAGTATGGTAGATTTTGAAAGCAAACCTGAATACGGGGTTGAGGACTTGCGAAAACTGCTCCGTCTCCTCTGTTCTCCGGGCGGATGTCCGTGGGATTCCGCGCAGACGCATCAAAGCATCCGCCGGAATCTGCTGGAAGAAGCGTATGAAGCGGCGGAAGCCATCGACTCCGGAGATATGGCGCATCTGCAGGAAGAGCTCGGGGACGTGCTGATGCAGGTCGTATTCCACTCTGACATGGCGGAACGTGCGGGACATTTCAACCTGGACAATGTCGCGGACGAGACATGCAAAAAATTAATCCGCCGCCACCCGCATGTATTTGGCGGACAAAAGGCAGACAACAGCGACGAGTCACTGATATTCTGGGATAGCATCAAGCGTGAGGAAAAAAGCCAGGATACTGTGTCCGAAACACTGGAATCAGTGGCAAAATCTCTCCCCAGTCTCTGGCGGGCGGAGAAGATTCAGAAAAAGGCCGCGAATGCGGGCTTCGACTTTGAAAATGTGGATGGCGCATTGGAGTCTTTGCGTGAGGAACTGGCCGAACTTGAGTCAGCAATATCCAGCGGGACAGGCATCCGTGAAGAGATTGGTGACCTTATCTTTTCTATTGTAAACATCGCAAGGTTCTTTGATATTGACCCGGAAACAGCGGCAGCAGAAAGCTGTGACAAGTTCACTTCCCGCTTCAAGCGGCTTGAAATGCTGGCACGATCCCAAGGAAAACGGCTTGAGGATATGTCAGCGGCCGAAATGGACAAGCTGTACAGACAGGTGAAATCAGAGGATTGAGCGTTCAGTTTAATTGCAAACAAAAATATAAATATGTAAGTCATTAACAAAACATAGGAGGAAAGAAATTTTATGAATAAAGCAGAACTTATAAACGAAATCGCGGTAAATTCAGGACTTTCAAAGAAAGATAGCGAAAAGGCTCTGGCCGCCACCATTGATGCTGTGACAAATGCACTGGCCAAAGGTGACAAAGTCCAACTCGTCGGATTCGGGATTTTTGAAGTAAAAGACCGTGCCGCACGCACAGGCCGCAACCCGAAAACGAAAGAGGTCATCCAAATCCCAGCGACAAGAACTCCGCAATTCAAAGCTGGTAAAGCTTTTAAAGACGCGGTCGCAAAATAAGAAAACGTTAAAACTAAAACAGAGATGTGCGTTGCACATCTCTGCGGAACAAGTAGGGGCGCACAATGTGCGCCCACTTGTTTTAGTATGCAGAATACCGCACAGATAATACGAGGAGGTTGCCACATGCGTCTTGATAAATATCTGAAAGTATCCCGGCTGATTAAGCGGCGCACAGTTGCGAACGAAGCTTGCGACAGTGACCGCGTCATTGTCAACGGGCGAACCGCCAAAGCCTCTTACGCCGTGAAGCCAGGAGACGTGATTGAACTGCAGTTCGGTAATTCTGCGTTGAAAATAGAGGTATTAAGCGTAGCGGAACACGTTTCAAAAGCGGACGCCGCGGCGCTTTATCGTGAGATAATCTGACAAACGGAGGATGCATCATGGAACAAATGATAGACGGCTTTTTGATAAGTGATGATAAAAATTTGCTGCAACCAGACAAAGTCCGGCAGATGCTGCATATGACATATTGGGCGAAAGACAGGCCGCTGGATGTCATCCAGCGGGCGATTGATCATTCAGGCATGGTATGCGGTATGTATCACGAAAGTACACAAATCGGATTCGCCAGATGCGTGACGGATTACGCCACCATCTACTATCTGTGCGACATTGTGATTGACAAAGCATATCAAGGTAAAGGTTTGGGAAAAGCACTGGTTCGCTTTATTGTTGAACAAGAAAGTATTAAAAACCTCAGAGGCCTTTTGTTGACGAAAGATGCACATGGTCTGTATGAACCATACGGCTTTACGAAAATCTTTGATAAAGCCATGACGAAAGAACCTGTTAAATAAAGCAGATGCTAAATAATGGTCTCCCAATCAAAAAGCTCAGCCGGGCACGATATTTTACTGTCCATGTTTTTGCGGAATTTTTTATTATGCTCCGTCTGCTGCAGCCGCTGAATATCTCTGCGGTTCTCCCATCCGAACAGCATATAAAGCTCATTCGGATTCGTCTTTGACCGGAAGACTTTTGACATCACACAGCCATCTTCATCCCTTATTTGGATCGCCTGTTCTTTCACACATTCCAGCGCTTCTTCGATAAACGCTTCCTTCACGGTAAATTTTAAAAGGTCTGTAATCACGCCAAGCGTCCCCTCTCTCATTTTTAGTGTCAGATTATATTCTACCGTAAACGGAATGCGCTTTCAAGGAAAAAGTGTGTTGCGATGCGTTGCCTTTTTATGCTATAATTATCTTGGATTATTGAAAGAAGGTGTTCAAATTGCGCAAAAAAATTATTTCACTCTTAGCGGCAGCCGCACTGATTGCCGTTCTCACCGCCTGCGGAGACGCAGTGCCCGAATCTCCGTACCCTGCTACTGAGATGGAAGTCACAACACAGCCTATCATTGATGTTATTGAGGATGCGGTGACAGAAGATGCATCAATTGCCGCAACGACCATTGCGTTTGATGTATATTCACGGATCTTAGATCAACTGCAATCTTCATACGATGTCGATTTCCTCACAGTGACCGACATATACTTCAATGGGGAGTCAATTACACTCAGCATTGAGGGCAATGTGCGCGTGACGGTGGACGGCGATACAGTTCATACCGCCCTTACCGTGGAGATGGGCGAGATGATGGAAGACATATTTGGCGGCATGTTTGGCAGTGCTGCGGAATTTCATATGGTGACAGAGGGGGACGAAGTCACGTCTCTGCGTGTATCCATCGGGGGGTGGGAAATCCCGCTGGACGCATTTGCTGACATAGGCGATATCCGTGAGCTGTTTGATTTTGACGAATTCTCAGACATACTGTCTGCAGTGGAGCTGCCGGATATCAACATCGACTCAATCCTGTCGGTTGAAATTGAAGAAACAGACACCGCGACAACCATCACCATGACCGTCGGCGGACAGGCAACATTGGATCTCGCGCTCAGCATGATTGAAGACAATATGCAAGACGAGAATTTCGTTCTGGACGACATTCAGGTGACAATTGTGACGGATGCCGACGGAAATCCTATGACTGTGTCAATGACTATGGGCGCGTCGGCCGAGGTTGACGGCGACGCGTTTCGGATGAGTTTTTCATCTGAATTTATTTTCAACACAGTGGTTGAGAGTGCCGCGCTGTAATCAGCGAAGTCAAATAAAAACGGACGTGACTGCCACGTCCGTTTTTTTGATGCATTTGATTACGTATGTTGGGGGTCAATTGCGTTCGCCCACCATTGCTTGAAAACGCCATAAATTGTACAGGCAACAAATGCGGTGCTTTCCGTTTTTTAGTAGTTGAAATATTTGTCACTATAGGTTATAATAGGAAAACTCATACGATTTTAATGGATTTTTTATTTTTAAGGGGGAGATTCAGCAATGAAAATGAAGTATAAACGCTTATTATCCTTGATCTTAATTATCGTTATAGCTATTGGGGTGGCAATACCGGCTTTGGCCATGGACACACCTCAGTCCAGTGAGTGGGCCGTTCCGTTTTTGAGACGTGCGAACCAAGCGGGTCTTTTGACTCCCAGTGCCGCCCGGGATCCGCGCGCCGACCTCACCAGGGCAGAGTTTGCTGAACTGGTGGTCATCATCGTAGAACAAACACTCGGCAACCCGATACCTATCCCCGCAAACAATCCGTTTGAAGACACGAACGACATCAATGTGCTTAAAGCATGGCAGTACGGCATTGTCAACGGCGTTTCCGCCACCAGATTCGCCCCGGACAGCCCTGTGCAGCGTCAGGATTTGTGTACAATGGTTATCAGAGCCATTAGGCAGATGGAAACTGACCTTAACACAACCCTTCTGGCTGCACCGTCACCAACACTGCCGTTTAATGACGCAAGCATGATTCAAGCACACGCAATAGATCCCATAAGACTGGCTTATTCCAATGGCATCATGGAAGGCAATGCTTTGGGCAACTTCAATCCGCGCTCCCCTATTTCATCGCAGGAGTGTGTGGCCGTTGCCATCCGCACGTTCGATATGATCGAAGCTGTTCTTAATGCAGGTGCTTCCGCAGTCACACAGCTTGACATGGCTTATCGCCGTGTACACGTTGGTTTTGATTACGGCGACACAGCCATGGGTGTTACACGTAATGTCACGCTGCCGACAACGCTCCCCAGCGGCGCGACTGTCAGCTGGCACAGCAGTAACCCCGGCGTAATCAGCTCTGCGGGTGTTGTCAGTCTGGCTTCCGGTGCGCAAAACGTCACGCTCACAGCAACAATCACTGTCGGGACACAGACCCGGACGAAGGCATTCCCCCTGCGGACATCCACTTTAACCGGGAATCAACTATTGATGGAAAATGCGTTCAACGCGCTTGACATCATCTACTTAAATGCAAATGACAACGCGGATTCTGTCACCGGCCGGGTCGCTTTACCCACCACAGTACTTGGCTTGCCTGTGACATGGACAAGCAATAACCCCACCGTGATCAGCAACATGGGCGTTGTCACCGTTCCGACCGATGCAGATGCACGGACAGTGACTTTATCGGCAGTCATTAACAACGCCGGACAAACAAGAACAAAAACATTTACATTAAGAGTGGTAAACACTGCTTTCGCTGCGCAATCAGTGACATTGCACAATGTGGGACTTGGCATGACACCTGCGCAGGTTGTGCAAGCTTTGGGCGCACCTGTCAGGACTATCAGTGCCTCCGCCACGGAAACATGGCAGCTTTATCACACCAATTACAACAACTTTATAGCCGTGTCGCTTATCGGCGGCAGCGTGGTCGGGGTGTATTCAATGGCACCTAACGCCATTAACCATCTGCGGAATGCTCAAGGCACTGTGGTCACCATCGCAGAAGCTAATGCCATCCCCGGAGTAACCGCTGTTGCACAGATGGATGCCGGTGCCATTTATTCAGTGATGATTTTCAACACAGCCTCACCGCTGGCTTCCACCCGCACCCTGAGCGCGGACGGGCAAGAGCAATTGTTGTTTGAGCTTGTGAACGCTTTCCGTGTCAGAAACACCGCGTCTGTGCTTCAATGGTCTCAAGAACTTTCCGCAGCTGCCAGACAGCACAGCACTGAAGCAGCTGTCAGCACGCCGACGCAAACCCTGGCTCAGCGCGCCGCGGCAGCCGGATTCCCTGGCAACAGATACGTTGGCGGCAATGTTTTGACCGGCAATTACGATGCGTTTGACTTCTTCCGTCAGATAGTGGCCACTCCGGCCATGCGGACTGAGATTCTTAACGCC
>WQVW01000026.1 GCA_009785655.1 Oscillospiraceae bacterium
AGGCACGGATGCAAGAGGATGGTGAATACAAAGGCAACCAATGTGGAAACACAACCTATCGTGTATTCTGGCGTGAAATCATGGAAGCGGCAAAATTGCAGCACACGCCGCACGAGTGCCGTCACTCGTTCCGCTCTCGATTAGACAGCGTAGGAGCAAACAAGCGTTGTATTGACCTGATGATGGGGCATAAATCCAATGATGTAGGTGAGCGGGTATACACACACAAGACGCTGGATGAACTGAAAGCCGCTATTGAACTGGTGACGGATTAGTGACAAGAGTGTTGTAGTTGCAAGGTTTTTTAGTGGCCTGTACAAAATAAGCATTTTTTGCAATCGTACATTTACAAAAACAATCTGTGCATAATCCAACAGTATATGATATAATGGTACACAAATAACGCAGGGGTGGTGAGATGACGGTGGCTGGAAAGATAGAGCCGGTGCAGTTGAATAAAGTGCTCTCTAGGGTAGAGGTTTCGGCCGACCGCGGACTCACGCTTGAACAGGCCAGAGAGCGGTTGAAAAACGGCTATGCCAATATACGGCCTGAATCGGCTGAAAAAACAGTGGGGCAAATCCTTAGGAACAATGTTTTCACATACTTTAATCTCGTTTTCACGCTGCTGGCACTGTGCGTCGTGCTTGTGCGGTCTTATCGGGATCTGATGTTTCTGCCGGTGATTGTCATTAACTGTGTCATCGGTGTGATTCAAGAGCTGCGCTCTAGACGTGCGCTTGCGCAGCTTTCGTTTATAGCGGCACCAAATGCTGTCGTGATTCGTGACAGAGAGAAGATCACCGTTCCGGTGAATGAGACGGTGCTTGACGATATTGCCGTATTTACTACAGGCATGCAAATTTACGCCGACGCGATCGTGGTCTCCGGTGAGTGCCAAGTGAATGAGGCACTGGTCACCGGTGAATCGGATGAGATCACAAAATCCCCGGGAGACACGCTGCTGTCCGGCAGCTTTGTTGTCTCCGGCGAGTGCTGCGCCAGACTGGATAAAGTCGGGCGTGACTCTTTTGTTGCGCAGTTGACGTTGGAGGCGAAGAAGACACGGCAAAAGGGTCGGGTCAGCATGATGGCCTCATTAAAGCGGCTTGTGCAGGTCATCGGTGTGATTATTATTCCGGTCGGTATCACGCTGTTTTTGCAGCAGTTGCGTGCGGAGCATACGATCGCGGACGCGACGGTACGGACTGTTGCGATACTCATCGGCATGATTCCTGATGGGTTATACCTCCTTGTTTCGGTTGCGCTGACGATCAGCGTCATGCGTTTAGCGCGCAGCAGAACGCTGGTGCATGAGCGCGGATGTGTTGAAATGCTTGCCCGGGTGGATGTGCTTTGCGTGGATAAAACAGGGACAATAACAGAAAAACACATGGAAGTGAAAGACACGGCACTGTTGTGCGCGGACAGATACAATGCCGATGATGTTGATATGATACTGACCGACTACATCGCGAATTCCCCGGATGATAATGAGACAATGACGGCTATGCGCGAATATTTTAAAGCCAAGCCGAAACGCCGTGCCCGAAAAACACTGCCATTTTCATCGGCGAATAAGTACGGCGGCGTTTCGTTCCATGAGGATGAATCGTACCTCCTCGGTGCACCGGAGAAGATTTTGCTGGACGAATACGGAAAGTATAAAGATGAAATTGAAAAATATTCATCGCAGGGATATCGTGTGTTGTTACTGGCCCATTACGACGGGGATATCGCACAGAAGGTTGTCAGTAGCCGTGCATTGCCGCTGGCACTGATATTGCTGGCCAACCGCGTACGTCCGGAAGCACCGGCAGCTTTTCGCTTTTTTGCGAAACAAGGTGTAAAAATCATCGTTATATCGGGCGACAACCCTGTCACGGTGTCACAAGTGGCGCGTGAGGCGGGGATTGAGGGTGCAGAGTTATTCGTAGATGCAGCGGAGCTCACCACCGACCGAAAGATAAAACGCGCGGTTAGTGAATATGTCGTATTCGGCAGGGTCACGCCGGATCAGAAACGTCGGCTTGTCCGTGCGCTGAAAGGTGCCGGACACACCGTGGCGATGACTGGTGACGGCGTGAACGATGTGCTGGCGTTGAAAGACGCCGATTGCAGTATCGCCATGGCCTCCGGCAGTGAGGTGGCAAGTCAGGTGTCTGACATTGTGCTGCTGGATTCTAATTTTGCGGCCATGCCCGCTGTCGTGATGGAAGGCCGCCGCGTGATTAATAATATTGAGCGTTCGGCCTCACTGTTTCTTGTGAGAAATATTTTTTCACTTTTGTTGGCACTGGTGAGTATTTCTTTCGCGCTGGAGCTTGCGCTGACCCCGGCGCAGTTATCGCTGTTCAGTGCCACGTTGATCGGCGTACCGTCGTTTGTTTTGGCGATGGAGCCGAATAAGAATCTGGTGCGCGGCAAGTTTCTGAAAAACGTCATTACAAACGCACTGCCGGCTGGGTTGACTGATTTTGCCGCGCTGACGGTATTGATTGTGATCAGCACAAGACTGGACATTCCGGTGGAAGAGATATCTACGATGGCTGTCATTATCGTCGCGTTTGTTGGATTCCAAATGCTATATAAAATCAGCCGACCGCTCAATGCGTTGAGAATCGCGCTGATCGTCACCATGTTCGTGGGCTTCACTCTCGGTGCGATTGTGCTGCGGGATGTATTCGGGTTTTCGGCACTGTCGGGACAAAGTATTTGGCTTACGATTATCTTTTGTGTTGCCACAGTCCCGTTAATGCTGTTTTTATCATTGATTTTCAGAAATCGGAAAAAGTAGCTCAAACCTTAGCGCAATGGGTGGCTATACGTTTGGTTCATCATATTCCCGATAAGGCAGGTGATAATTTCAGCATGGCGGGTTTTTATTTTGGCGAATTCATTATATGTAACGTTTTTGTGATTCTTTGCCGCTGAGGTGAACTTATCTGCCAGACTCACAGCGTTGATATGTACCATCCGCAGTCTCTCTGACACGGTGTGAAACGGCTGGCATTCACAGGCTGGGGAATACGACCCGCCTGTCAGGATAAAATATCTTACCCGCAGGTTTTTTAAAGTCCGAAGATTCTCCCGCGTCATGCGTTGCAGCGTATCTCTGGCTCGTGGGTGACACTTTCTGGACAATATGCGTAAGCATTCCGCGTCTTGCGCCAAGATATCCATCATCCTGCAGAGCCTGTCGGATTCCGTTTGAATCTCATCTCGTGTCTTATGCATCTTGTTCGGCACCGTCCCCGATTTGCTCTCCGTCACGCGTTGCCACACGGCGGTGAATTTTTCACTGTCAAAGCTTAAATTATCCATTGCTGCACCCCTTTGTTATATCTTTGAGTATAGTATGCCAGAGTATTTACTTTAGTTACGTCGGAGGCAACACATATGCACAGATTTTTTGCCGCGCCGTCAGACATCGGTGCGGAGATAATACAGCTCAGTCAGGGAGATTCCGTCCATATCCGCGCGTTGCGGTTGCGGCCTTCTGAATATTTTATTGTTTGCGACGGGCACGGGACTGACTATATTTGCCGTCTCGGCAAGCATGATGGCGGCAGTGTTGCGGAGATTATGGAGACCGTGCCCTCACTGGGGGAGCCTTCTTTTGACTGCGCAGTATTCATCGCATTCTCTAAGGGTGCGAAACTGGATATCGCGGTACAAAAATCCGTAGAACTGGGGGCTTGCAGAATCATTCTGTTCCCCTCAGAACGCGGAGAAAAGGCAGATATGAAAAAAATACCGCGACTCCAAAGAATTGCGCTGGAAGCGGCCAAACAATCCGGCAGGGGAATCGTGCCTGCGATCATGGTTGAGGATACGTTTGGATCGGCTGCAACGTACGCCGCGAGCGCTGATTTCCCGCTCTTCCTGTACGAGTGTGAATCTGAAACAACCCTGAGAAGTACACTTGTAGATTACAGCACCGGGCAATCTGTTTCGATTTTTACAGGGTCAGAAGGCGGATTCACAGACCGCGAGGCAGATATAGCCAAATCTTCCGGTATGACTTCAGTGACGCTGGGCAAAAGAATCCTGCGGTGCGAAACCGCGCCGATCGCGGCACTGGCGGCGGTGATGTATCATACGGGGAACTTATAAAGATAAAATGCAAAACAAAAACCGGATCAACAGCCGTTGACTCGGTTTTTAATTATTTCGTAAGAATTAGACAATCTTTCTTGTAAGATTTTTTCAGTATTCTGAATGCAGTTAAATTTGTTGAGCCATCCCTGCAGGGGCGAACATTGTTCGTCCGCGGGTCTTTGAATCAGGGACAATGGGCACACATTGTGCGCCCCTGCACGCGACACCCGCAGTAAAGATGTGGTATAATAGCCGTGACAATACCGTCAGGAGGGGACATGATGAACATATTGATTTGCGATGACGACAAGGAAATTGCGGCGGCGATATCTGTCTATCTTGAACATGAGGGGTTTACAACACATCTGGCGCATAACGGGGTGGAAGCACTCAAAGTCCTTGCGGGTGTGGAGGTAGAGCTTATTATCATGGATGTGATGATGCCGGAGCTTGACGGAATCCGTGCCACGATGGAGATACGTAAAGCGCGCAATATACCGATTATCATGCTCTCCGCGAAGTCTGAGGATACTGACAAGATCATGGGCTTGACTGTCGGCGCGGATGATTACATCACAAAACCGTTCAATCCGCTTGAATTGATCGCCCGTGTCAAAAGCCAGCTGCGGCGTTTCACCGTACTCGGCAGTCTGCCGCCGCCGGAGGCGGGGGTCTATACTGTGGATGGCTTATCAATTGACGATAACCTGAAATCCGTGACGGTGGATGGCAACGATATCAGGCTTACGCCGCTTGAGTACAAGATTGCGCTGTTATTAATCCGCTCACCGGGCAGAGTTTTTTCAATTGACGAGATTTATGAGCGCGTATGGGGTGAAGAAGCATTTGTCGTTGACAACACCATCGCCGTGCATATCAGGCGAATTAGGGAGAAAATCGAGTTCGATCCGAAAAACCCAAAATACATAAAGGTGGTATGGGGAATTGGCTATAAAATGGAAAGGCTGGACTAGCCGCCAGGCAGTTAAAATTATAAGTTTTTTATTGATACTTGCGCTCGGAGTTGTAGCGATCAACAGGGCTGTTGCTGTGCTGACGCGCAGTAATGAGGCTGGCGTGGGGATGGGCATTGTATTTGTCGATCTATCCGAGGACGACGCCCTGGATGCAAGTTTTTTTGAGCGCAACATGCACATAGTTTACCCCCAGGCCGTCACAGTCTTGCACTACAGAAGCGAAGAGGCAATCCTATCCGGCGAATTTGTACGATGGGAATCGCAGCCGATACTGCAATCAATGCCGGCTGGGTATGAGATAATCGTTGACGATGTACAAATGTTCGGGCATCTGCATATACATCACGCGGATGGTTCTGGAGAAATACTTCCGGTCATGCGAGGCGAAGCACAGCAGATAATGGAACGAACGATGCAGATGCAGCTCAATGAGTTCCGCATGGCGTTGGCGAACTTGAACACGACGCCAGGGCTTCTGTATTTTGTGACTTCTGGAGACACAGCCCATTACAACACCAGAGGAGATATGAGCTATTTCACGTCTCAGCCAGCCTATTTGGTTGTGAGGGCCGGTGAGACGGTGGCTTCAAACTTTTTCCACTTCAACTTTTGGCCGCAGCCATCCACACGTGGGGCGATTATGCTTGCGTTCACGTCTGATGTCGTGGGTGTGGACATCGACACCTATTCTGCCGCCCGCGCGGCGTATGTCCGGGATTTTATTCTGATAGCCGCCGCTGTCACGCTTGCGGTTGCGTTATTTGTAATCTTGCTCGTCGGCACCGGCAGAAAGTATGGAGTGGAAGGCGTACACTTTGCGCCGACCGACAAGCCATATCTGGATTTAAGCCTTGCCGCGTTAATCGCATGGACGATATTTATAGCGTTCATCGTCTTTGAGCTTGAACGGCTTGTTTGGCACAATAATAACGTCACTGCGCTGACGATCCTGCTATCAGCTGCGGCAGTGTTGGTTGCCGCCCCGTTGATTTTATGGATTATGAGTCTTGTGAAACGCATGAAAGCCGGGGGATTTTGGCGGTATACGCTGATATTCTCCCTGCCGCGCTGGCTCTTTAGACACGCTGTGCGCGGTGCAAAATCTCTGTGGGCAGGAGTCAATTTGACTGTCAAGGTAACGATGATTTTACTGGCAACGTTAATCTGCGTGCTTGTTGTCGGATTTGTGGGCCTTCTTTCAAGCTGGAACGCCGTTCCGATGGTTCTGATGGCACTGTTGTTCACCGCGATTGTTGCGGTGTTGCTGCTGCGATACGCCCGCAGGATTCATAAGCTCACGCAAGGCGCCTATCACGCGGAATCCGGTGTGTATGAAGGTGAAATCAACGCCGGCGGCGGGGAACTTGGCAGAATCGCGAGTTCAATCAACAACATTTCAGCGGGCATAAACTCAGCTGTCGAGGCACGGTTGAAAAGCGAACGGCTGAAGACAGAGCTGATTACCAATGTATCGCACGACATAAGAACGCCGCTGACATCGATCATCACATACACCGATCTGCTAAAACATGAGGGATTGGACTGTGAACAAGCCTCCGTATATCTTGATATCCTGATACAGAAATCGCAGCGGCTAAAAACCTTGACGGATGAGTTGTTCGAGGCATCGAAAGCCGCCAGCGGAAACATTGAAGCCAATATTACGGAACTCTGCCTGGTCTCCTTGATCAATCAGGTGCTGGGTGAGCTGGATGGCGTGATAAAATCCTCTGGACTTGTGCTGCGCGTGAATCTGCCGGAGCGGCTGATGGTTATGGCTGATGGCCGCCTGATGTGGCGCGTGATGGAGAATCTGCTGTCGAATGTCTTCAAATACGCCTTGCCCGGCTCCCGCGTGTACCTGGATGCGGTGCAAGAAGAGTCGCTGGTTCGCGTTGAGCTAAAGAACATTTCTGCCACAGAGCTGAATGTTGATCCCTCCGAACTGACGGAACGATTCAAACGCGGCGACGATTCCCGTGCGGACGGCGGCAGCGGACTGGGGTTGTCGATTGTGCAAAGCTTCGTCGCAGCACAGGGCGGAAAGTTTGAGGTATCCATCGACGGAGACTTGTTCAAGGCCAACGTGTATCTTCTGGCCGCAACGGGTGAAGCGCCCGCAATCGACGCAATGTCGCTGGAAATAGCTTCAGAACCCGCCTTGGCGGAGGATATAGCGCGTCCGCGTGGGTTTTCGGAAAAACTCAGGGCACTGAAAGGTGTCTTTAGGGGCTGAATCGCAACAATAAAAACACCGGCGGCAGGAATTTTCGTCCTTGTCGCCGGTGCTTTTTACTGTTTATAGGTACACCTTTTTTGTTAAAATCCGCTATATGTTGAAAAACCAAGCATATATAACGCCAGCGCAAAAGAGCCGTTCTTTGCATGCGCTAATTCGTTCAATTCACCAATAACGCTATCTTCGGGAACGACACTTGCTGCGGTACTTGAAACAGCTTTTTCAATAACATCAGGAAGTATCATGCACATTTGGTAAAATGCGTCCTCTTGCCCTGTCACAAGCGAATAAAACTTGTCGATACTCACACGGCGAATACGGCGGTGCTTTTTCTGCTGACTATCAACTGAAACCGTCCATGCAACATTTTGCGACTGTTTTGCGATAACTTCAACAAGGAAACAGGCACAATCATCATCAGCAAGTAGTTGCGATTGCATACGGATATAAGTTTTGCCCGAAGCCGCCGAGTTCATCGTATTGTGCTTGTTTTTCATTTCGACAAAGACACGGTTAACGATATCACCGTCTGATACATCTATGCCGTTATCTTTGGTAAAAACAACGTCCCAACCGCTTGTAGGCACATCACAATTAGCTATATATTGAAAAATCCTTTGATGGAAGTATCCGATATCATTGTTGTTGGATTTATCACGTTGGCGGAAAATTTCATTTTTTACGATTTCTTCCCATGAAAATTTATAAACCATCTTATCAAAAATCAGCTTTATTGGGTCAATTAGGTTCTTATTAAACTTCTTCAAGTTGAAAGGTTCTAACTTATCGCCATATTGCTGGATTGTCGCTTCAACGTGGTTGAGGAAGTCATCTTCTGAAATAAATGATAAAGGCCACATTACATTTGCTCCAATCCCTCATAAATTTTTCTTGCTACTTCATAGGCGAGATTGACTGGAACAGCATTCCCTACTTGCTTGTACTGCTGACCGACACTGCCCAAAAATTCCCAATCATCAGGGAAGCATTGACAACGGGCATTTTCACGAACAGTAAAGGGGCGTGCTTCTAATGGGTGGCAACGGTCTGTTTGTTTTTGAGATGGTGAGGTAAGAACAGTTAAAGATGGCTCATCTAAACTAAGCCGACGCAATATTCCTGTACGCCCACCCTCCATATACCAACAGCTTTTCATGTAATCTTTTGCAATATCTGCTGGAATATCACGCCAATAGCCCCCAGGGGGTACAAGTTCAAAAATCTTGCGTTTGTGTTCTGAATACTGTGTGCCGGCACTTTGCGGCACATCCCCCAAAATATCACGCAGAACAGGCTTGTATTCATACGGCAGAGGTGTATCAATCTGCATCTTATCTATAAGATCATTACGAATACCAATCATAATCAGGCGTTCTCTTTTTTGGGCAACGCCATAATCCCATGCGTTCAATATATCGGTTTTAACCGCGTAGCCCTCTGCTTTGAAAATATCAAGAATAGTTTGATATGTACGCCCACGGTCATGCGATATAAGACCGCGCACATTTTCAAACAAAAAGGTTTTAGGTTGTAACTTTTGCAAAAATAAAGCGTAGTGATAAAAAAGAGTGCCCCTTGCATCATCTAAGCCCAATCGCTTGCCTGCATAAGAAAACGCTTGGCAAGGCGCACCGCCAGATAACAAATCTAAATCGCCTTTTTCAATATTAAATAAGAATGCTAAATCCAAAGAGGAAATATTTGCAATATCATCATTTATAACATTCCACTCTGGGCGGTTTTTTTTCAAGGTATTGGCGGCATTCTTGTCAAACTCTATCAGCCCGATAGTGTCAAAACCTGCTTTTTCAAGTCCAAGGGCTAAACCGCCGGCACCTGCAAAAAGCTCTATGGACGTAAAACTTTTTGCTGGTTTTCTAATGCGAGGCGCTTCTGTATCCAATCTTGTGCTGTCAAATAATGACGTTTGCAATGCGTTCACGGCGATGCCCCTTTCTTGATTATTTTTGGCTATATGAGCATATAAAATCCCACATATATTATAGCATGAAAAATCGAACAAATCAACGCAAAAATCCCAAAAGAAAACGGTGTAGCACGAGCTGCACCGTTTTCTTTTATCAAAATTATTTTACGGTAGACAGCCAGAAAAGGCGATCTACCGTAAAATATAAATCCCGAGCTACTTTTTCAAAAAATCACTAATCACATCGTCCAGACACGGGTTGCCGATTTCCTGCAGTGCATATTCTACCCGTGTGTTGGGCTTGTTCATTTTCACGATTCTGGCAAGATCAATCGGCGTCGCGACAACAATCGCGTCGCAGGGAGTGTTTTTGATGGTGGCTTCCAGATCCGCAATTTGCTGGTCGCCGTACCCCATCGCGGGCAGAACCGCGCCTATATCCGGGTAGGTTTCAAATGTTTCGGCGAGTTTTCCCACAGCGTATTCTCTTGGATCAACGATCTCTGCCGCGCCGAACCGATGGGCGGCGACAACGCCCGCGCCGATCTTCATGCCGCCGTGTGTGAGCGTTGGGCCGTCTTCAACCACCAGAACCCGCTTGCCTTTGATCACGTCCGCGGAATCCACACGTATCATTGAAGCCGCGTCTATCACCACTGCATCGGGGTTGACTTTTGCCACATTGTTCCGAACGGCTTGGATGCCCGCAAAATCCGCACTGTCGATCTTGTTGATGACAACAACATCGGCTATACGCAGCGTGACTTCACCGGGGTAATAACTAAGCTCATGTCCCGGACGGTGAGGATCAACCACGGTAACCATCAAGTCGGGTTTGTAGAATGGGAAATCGTTATTCCCGCCGTCCCAAAGGATCACATCGCAGCCGTTGGGGTCGTTTTCCGCCTGTTTCAGGATTTCAGCATAATCAACACCTGCGTAGATGACGTTTCCGCTCATGATATGCGGCTCGTATTCTTCCATTTCCTCAATGGTGCAATTGTGCTTTTTCAAATCGTCCAAAGACGCAAAGCGCTGAACTTTTTGCGCGTTTAAATCACCATACGGCATCGGGTGACGTACGGCGATGACTTTTAACCCTCTTTCATTCAACAATTCTGCGATTTTACGGGTGGTTTGGCTTTTTCCGCAGCCTGTTCTGACAGCACCGATGGCAATGACCGGTTTTGAACTTAGCAGCATCGTTTGTTTCGGCCCCAGTAAAGTAAACGCAGCACCGGCGGCGTTTACTTTTGCGCCAACGCCCATGACAAACTCGTAATTCACATCACTGTAAGCGAAGACGCATTCATCAACGTCATGCTTTTTTATCAGATCTTCCAGTTCGTCTTCCGGATAAATAGGGATTCCATTCGGATATCGGCTGCCGGCCAACTCTTTCGGATATTTTCGCCCTGCAATATCCGGGATCTGCGCGGCGGTAAACGCAACGACCTCGTAATCGGGATTGTCTCTGTAATACGTGTTAAAGTTGTGAAAATCCCTGCCT
>WQVW01000027.1 GCA_009785655.1 Oscillospiraceae bacterium
CGAACAAGCCGTTCTGTGCGGCGGCGTGACGGCACTGATGAAAGCCGGATTTGAAACGTTGGTCGAAGCCGGATATCAACCGGAAAGTGCCTATTTTGAATGTGTACATGAGATGAAGCTAATTATAGATCTCGTCGTAAAAGGTGGACTTTCCGGCATGAGATATTCAATCAGCGACACTGCTGAATACGGTGACTACTCTATCGGCAACCGTATTATCACGGAAGAAACGAAAAAAGAGATGAAAAAAGTCCTGACCGAAGTGCAGAACGGTGAGTTCGCCAGAGACTGGATTTTAGAAAATAAAGCCGGCAGAGCGTCTTTCCTCGCCAAACGCAGGATGGAAACGGAACATCAAGTCGAAACCGTCGGTGCGGAACTGCGTGCTAAGATGAACTGGAAAAAGGATTAAGGGGCGAGCGATACCATGAGACGCTCTGATAGAGAAATAGCAAATTGGGACGAATTGGTGGATGTACTTCAACGTGCGAATACAATTAGGTTAGGCGTACACGGAGACCCGTATCCGTATGTGGTTCCCATGTCCTTCGGCATTGAGGCGCGCGACGGGCAAATTGAGTTGTATATTCATGGCGCAAACATGGGATTAAAACATACATTGCTGGATAAAAATAACAATGTGTGTATTGAGGCTGACATTTTTCATCGATATACTGAAACACAAACGGGGCTTACCACCGAGTACGAAAGTGTTATCGGGTTCGGCGTGGCGGATGTGATCTGTGATGAGGAAGCTGTTAAAGGGCTTGACTTAATATGCTCCCATTGCGGTTTTCATGGGTACACATATGATACAGCTGTGTTGTCCCACATGCGTGTATATAAAATTACGCTGTCATCTATTACCGGGAAGAGACGGTTTGTTTAAAACTTTTGACGTGAAAAGAGGTTGAAGTTATTGAGAAGTGATGCGATAAAAGTCGGCGCGGAGCGTGCGCCGCAGAGGGCTCTTTTGAAATCTATGGGATACACCGATGGGCAGTTGAAGAAGCCGCTGATCGGTGTGGTAAATTCGTTTAATGAGATTGCACCGGGGCATATCCATCTGCAAACGATTGCCCGGGCGGTCAAAGACGGTGTGTTGCAAAGCGGGGGATTGCCGGTAGAATTTAATACAATCGGCGTGTGTGACGGACTAGCGATGGGGCATGAGGGTATGCGGTACTCCCTGTCCTCGCGTGAGGTGATCACAGACAGCATTGAGTGCATGGTGCGCGCCCACGCGATGGATGCGCTGGTGTTTATACCGAACTGCGACAAGATTGTTCCGGCGATGCTGATGGCGGCGGCGCGGCTGAATTTGCCTGCGGTATTCGTTTCCGGCGGGCCGATGTTGTCGGACGACGGGCTGGATCTCAACAGCGTTTTTGAGGCTGTTGGTGCGCATAAAGCCGGGAAGATTGACGACGAGGAGCTGTTGAGAATCGAAGACGGCGCGTGTCCCGGATGCGGTTCATGCTCTGGCATGTTCACGGCAAACTCGATGAACTGCCTGTGTGAGGCACTGGGAATCGCGCTGCCCGGCAATGGCACGGTGCCGGCCGTTTATGCGGGCAGAATCAGACTGGCCAAAACAGCCGGTGAAACGATTATGGAACTGTTCAACAAGAACATCAGGCCGTCCGACATCATGACGGCGACGGCGTTGCGTAATGCGCTGGCGATCGACATGGCACTCGGCTGTTCGACGAATTCCGTGCTGCACTTGCTGTCTATAGCTAATGAGCTGGGACATCCGCTGGACTTGAAAATGATCAATGAGATCAGTGCCAAGACGCCGAATCTATGCAAACTGGCTCCAGCCGGGCCGCACCATATACAAGAGCTGTATTTCGCCGGCGGCGTATACGCCGTGATTCGTGAGCTGATAAACGCCGGATTGATGGACGGCAGTGCGCTGACCGTCTCGGGACAAACCCTCGGCGAGGCGGTGGAAAACGCGAAGATCAAAAACCCGGAAGTTATCAGAACGTGCGCGGAGCCATATTCAGCCACCGGCGGGATTGCCGTGTTGTTCGGCAACCTGGCACAACGCGGGTCGGTGGTCAAACGCAGTGCGGTTCGGCCTGACATGTTGAAATTTACCGGCACAGCCAGGGTGTTCGATTCCGAGGAGGATGGCATAAAAGCCATATACGGTGGCGAGATCAAGAAAGGCAACGTGGTGGTCATCCGCTATGAAGGCCCAGCCGGCGGCCCGGGAATGCGCGAAATGCTGGGGCCGACGTCGGCGATTGCCGGAATGGGTTTGGATGCTGATGTGGCACTGATCACCGACGGCAGGTTTTCCGGCGCGACACGCGGAGCCGCGATCGGTCATATCTCGCCGGAAGCCGCGGCTGGCGGGCTGATCGCCTATGTGAAAGACGGCGACAAAATCAGCATAGATATTGATAACTACTCAATTGAACTTCATGTTGACGAAGAGGATCTGCATAAAAGGCGCGAGACGATGGAAATCAAGATAAAGAAAGACCTTCACGGGTATATCAAGCGTTACGCCAGATCAGTTTCGTCGGCGGACACGGGTGCGGTGATTATGTGATGGAAGTGACTGATCTTACCTTGGAAAAAGTTTATCAGGCCGCGCATGTATTGAAACCGGTTGCGCGGAAGACAAGTGTGATTCGTGCGGTTAATATCGCGCCTGATTGTGAGCTTTATCTAAAAGCGGAAAATTTGCAAGTCACCGGTGCGTTTAAGGTTCGCGGGGCGTATTATAAGATGTCCATGCTGACCGAGGAAGAAAAGGCACGGGGCGTTGTGGCCTGCTCTGCCGGGAATCACGCGCAGGGTGTCGCGTTGGCGGCGAAAGAAAACGGCATTAAATCGACCATTTTTGTCCCCAGTGCCGCGCCGATTTCAAAAATCGAGGCGGCCCGAAGCTACGGCTCTGAAATCCGGCTGGTAAACGGTGTATATGACGATGCATATAACGCGGCGATAGAATATCTAGAGGAATCCAACGCCGTTTTTGTCCATCCGTTTGAGGATGTGGATGTCATCGCGGGGCAGGGTACGATAGGGCTGGAGATTTTAGAGCAATTGCCGGAGGTAGAGGCCATCATCGCCCCGGTCGGCGGCGGCGGCCTGATATCCGGCATTGCATACGCCGTGAAAAAGCTGAAACCCTCCTGCAAGATCTACGGCGTCCAAGCCGCCGGGGCGGGGAGCATGTCGAAGTCGTTTGAGGAGAATGAACTCACCACCCTCAACAGAGTGTTGACGTTTGCCGATGGTATTGCGGTAAAATCTCCGGGTAAAATGACATTCTCGTTATGCGCTGAATACGTTGACGAAATCGTCACGGTGACCGATGACGAGATAGCGACTGCCATTCTGACGTTGATGGAAAAGCAAAAACTTGTGACAGAGGGCGCGGGTGCGGTGTCTGTCGCCGCTGTTATGTTCGGCAAACTGCCGATTGCGGGCAAAAAATGCGTGTCGATCGTCTCTGGCGGGAACATTGACGTGAATATCCTCTCCCGCGTGATCAACCGCGGATTGACGACGACCGGCAGATTGACAGAACTCACGATTGAAATGCGGGACATGCCGGGGCAGCTCAGTACCGTATCGGGTATCGTCTCTGATTTAGGTGCGAACGTTGTGAAAGTCAGGCACGATCCGGCAGGGGAGAACTCTGATATAAACAGCTGCGTCCTGCATCTCAGCATGGAGACAAAAAATCTGGATCATTTGCAGGAGATAAAAAAAGCGATGGCAAACGCGGGATATAAAATCCTAAAAGATTGACAGGAGGTATGCCACATGGCAAAAATCATATATTCAGAAAACGCGCCTGAACCGATCGGGCCGTACTCACAGGCGATTTTGGTCGGGAACACACTATACTGCTCCGGCGCAGTTCCGCTTGATCCTGTGACCGGCGATGTCGTTGGGGGTGCCATCGAAGCACAGACGGAACAGGTGATGAAAAACATATCCGCAGTGCTGGCAGCGGCGGGTGCCGATTTCACTGCCGTGGTCAAGACCACCTGTTTCCTGAAATCCATGGACGACTTCGCAGCGTTTAACGGCATCTACGCAAAATATTTCACCGGCAAGCCCGCGAGGTCTTGCGTTGAGGTGTCGAGATTGCCGAAAGACGTGCTGGTGGAGATTGAGGTCATAGCGGTGGTGTAGGGATGATAGATAATAGACGAGGGTCAAAACACCCGGCTGGAGCGGAGCCACCCTCTTTACAAAAGAGGGCAAAGACGTGGGCTTTATAGATACAGCTCCATCCATCGTCCCAGCCCTCTTTGGTAAAGAGGGTGCCTACCGCAGTCGGCGGGTGTTTTGTCTTTAACGCAGGAAACTTATATTATTTGGAGGAGGTGGTTGTATGAATAAAAGCGATATTGGTGATATTACCCCGATTGAAAAATTCAAAATTAAAAGGAGATGCTTTTATGAGTTACAACCCCGAAATACCGAGAAGCCGGTATGACAATTATGGCGACCGTGAATGGACACGACTTGAAAGAGACGGACATGGCGAACTTTTGTATCATGTTCATCTTGATATTTTGAAGCGTTATATTAAACCAGCTGATAAAGTTTTAGAAGTTGGTGCGGGCTCAGGAAGATACACAAAGGATATTGTTGCAATGTGTGATGAATTAACCGTTGCAGACATATCCAGTCATCAAATTGAGTTCAATAAGTCCAAAATGCGCGAACTGTCATTGATCGACAGAATAGAGGCATACCATGTTTTAGACGTTCTTGATATGAGTGTTTTTCAAGCTTCTTCTTTTGATTGCGTTGTCTGTATAGGTGGTGTAATCAATTATCTTTTGGACAAAGAGAAAGACGGGATACAAGAACTTCTAAGAGTATTAAAACCAGATGGTATATTGATTGTTGGGGTCATGAGTTTCATTGGTGCATCGCTTTATTATCTTGAGGGCATCAGACATGAAAAAGACATATCTGGAATTGAAGCCACAGGGTGGATTTTTGATACAGGCTTGCAAGACGGAGTGCATTATCCGTCTAAAGATAAGCACTACGTACATATGATGAGAAGTGCCGAAATGGATGCTTTGTTTGCTCAGTTTTCCGTAAAGGTTCAAGAACGAAGCTCTGCGGGTTTGTATACGCAAGCAGGGGATACCGCTTTAGAAAATGCCCGTAATGACAAAGAACTTTGGAAACTAATTATCGAAAAAGAAATTGAGTTTACAAAATTACAAGGTACTCTTGATTGCGGAATGAATATCATCTATGTTGTGCAAAAGTTGTAAATTTCGCAATCTCACACAACAACCAACGCCACACTTGAAATTGACCACAAATCCTGATATAGTATCCGTAAGATGAAATTTTGGGAGGACAAAAAATGAGCTTTATTTTAGAGCCGCAACGGCAGTTGAATGTCGACTCTTCCTGCGATGTGCTTGTCGCCGGGGGCGGAATCGCCGGGATTGCCGCTGCGATGGCTGCTGCGCGGGCGGGCAAAAAAGTCACGCTGGTTGAGCGCGAATACGCCCTGGGCGGCATGGCAACGCTGGGGCTTATAACAATCTACCTGCCGCTGTGCGACGGGGAAGGGAATCAACTGATCTACGGTATTGCCGAAGAGCTGTTGAAACTCTCAATCAAGCATGTGGTTGAGGCGAATTATCCGAAAGCCTGGATCGAAGGCGGTAGTCTTGAGGAGCGCAAAAAAAGCCGATATGTTGTGCAGTATAACCCGCACCTGTTCGCCCTGAGTGCAGAGGAACTGCTGTTAGACCTTGGCGTCACGATATTGTACGGAACACTGATCGCCTCCGTGGCCAAAGAAGGCGACTTCATCAGCCATGTTGTGGTTGAGAATAAATCAGGCAGATCCGCCATTGCCGTGGAATCGGTGATTGACGCCACCGGAGACGCGGATATCTGTGCAATGGCCGGCGCGAAAACGGCGCTGCACGGCCGCGGGAATGGACTGGCCAGCTGGTATTACTACTTCACACAAGGTAAGGTATCACTGAAAATGTTCGGATTGGCCGATCTTCCGCCCAGCAAATTGCAAGAAAAGGGACAGGGAAATGATCCGTATAAAGCGGCGAAAGTCGCAAGTCTTGATGAGAATGTACGTTTTTCCGGCGTAGACGGTGAGGAACTCAGCCAAGCAGTAATCGCGGCGCACAAAAAGATGTATGAAGACTTGTTAAAATTCCACGCTGAGGATGATACATATGTGCCGGTGACGATATCGACAATCCCGCTGGTGCGCATGTCACGCCGCCTTTGCGGGGCATATACGATGGATGAGTCTGAGGAGCGGAAATTTTTCCCAGACAGCATCGGCTTAACCGGGGATTGGCGCAAAAAAGGCCCAGCGTTTGAAATCCCGTTTGGTACGCTGTACGGCAACGAGGTGAAGAATCTGCTGGCGGCGGGCAGGGATATTTCAGTAACGGACGCCATGTGGGACATCACCCGCGTAATCCCGACGTGCGCCGTGACAGGCGAGGCCGCCGGAGTCGCCGCCGCGATGGGCAATGATTTCACGAAGACAGATATCAAAGCGCTGCAAGAGCGACTGATCGCCAACGGCGTCAAGCTGCATGTCAGCGATGTCTATAAATAGGCGGTAAATCTCATGTAAAAAGATACGGCGCGCCCTTTGTTATGGGCGTGCCGTATTTTGTGCATGGAAAAGTGAAAAAAGTTATTGACCTGACTATAACTTCATAGTTTATGATTTGAGAAAGGTGAAGATATATGTATACAATACGTGATCTGTGCAGGATTTCAAAGCTGTCTCGCAGCGCGATACTCTACTATGACTCGCTGGGGCTGTTAAAGCCCGTTGAACGCAGCACCGCGAATTATCGGCTCTATTCAGATGAGTCGCTTGCAGCTCTCAATAAAATATGTCTTTACCGTGAAGCCGGGGTAAGCCTTGCGGATATCGAGATATTGCTCAACACGCCGGAAAGCGATAATAAGAGTATTGATATTCTTGAAAAGACGCTTTTTCGGATCAATAACCAAATGCGTCAAGTTCAGGAAATGCAAAAAACGGTGGTTGAAATGCTTAAAGCGGTCAATGGCGTCAATGGCGCTGACGCCGTTGATGAGCTATCAGACGAAGAACATAATGCGCTCCGCGAAAAAGCTATTTCTATGTGGACGTTTGATGTGCTAAAAGCAACGGGTTTCAACGAGATGGAAGACGATTAGCCCGGCAATAATTATAAAATGGAGGAATGAAAATGGCAGAGATCAAAACGTTTTTAGAACACCAGGAAGAAGACACGCAAAATGTGGCGAATGTAAAGGCATTATATGAGGCGATGGCGGAAGGTGACGTGGCCGTTATCCACAAACTATTGATTGGCGATCCCACGTGGAATGTCTGCCCGGGATTCCCTGACGGCGGTATCTACCACGGGATGGCTGAAGTTTTTGGCAAGCTATATGGTGAACTTGTTCGGAAGCGTTATCACTACCTTGGTGCGGAGGCAGATGTATTCATAGACGGCGGAAATGTTGTCACTGTGCTTGGCCACTACATAATTATATTTAAAGAAGGTGGAGTTGCTATACGTGCACGTTTTTCCCACATATGGAAGATAGCGCCGGATGGTCGTGTCGCAGGTGTTTGGCAGGTTGCAGATTCTGCGGTTATTTGGGAAGGTTTAAAGGCGGAGCAGGAAATATAGAAAAAGGCCTGCAACTGCAGGCCTTTTTAGTGAGAGTATATTTACTTAAAATGCACATGATTGTTAATATGGTCAATACAAAAACAATGATAGCCTTCACATCTGGAGCAATAGCGGAACTCAAGTCCTGGATTGTCGGTGTCTGTTTTGCCGCATACGGCGCATTTGTGGCGATAAGGTCTGCTGTCCTCGCGCTGAACCTTCCGTGCCGCTTTTTTGAATTTGATCGCCTTGGTGGAAGTGCGGGCTTTAATTGGGCGCAGTAGTAGCAGTAGATCGTACCCACAGATAAGCAAGAAGTTCAGCGTTGCAATGACCGGCAACAGTGCCGGCATGAAGCGCCCAGCTAACAGGTTGACGGTAATTGTGTACACGAAAAATGCGGCGTTCGCCAGTGCCAGCCATTTAATCTTGACTGGGATTATAAAGAGCAGCAGAATACGATGGTCGGGAAACAGCACGGCGAATGCGAAGAACATCGACAGATTAAGGAAGCTTGGGATGATAAACGGAGTCCAGCCTAAAGCGAACCAGGTAATAAATCCGTAGATAATGTGAAGCAGAACGCCAAAAATGTAATAGATCGTGAATTTTGATGCACCCCATTCACGTTCAAGCGTGGTGCCGATCATGTAATAAAAGTACAGCGATATCGCCAAGAAAATAGGGCTGAAGTCAATTGGGAAAAGTATCCAAGTAACAATCCGCCAGATCTGACCGCGCATGATCAGAGAGGGATCGAACCGCAGTAACGCCAGAAAGTTTCCTGACGTATCCATCATATGTGCGATAAAGACAGCCGCAGAGGCGAAGACGATATACCGCATTAACCCGGGAATGCCGAATCTGCGGTGTTTTTGGCAAAATTTGTCGATAGCCCGGCTTAAAGCTTTCAATAATCTTCCTCCTAAATAATTTATGTCATAACTGAGACAGCATAAAGATTATTATAGCATAAAACAAGCACGTAGGCGAGTGTGTTCATAAATTTTTTCATATTTTCAATAAAATGGATAAAAATACTTGCATTTGTGGCGGGGGTGTGCTATTATTCTAACTCAGGTTCAAAAAGATGGTCCGCTGCCGCATATGCGCGGCATGAACGTCTGCTTACAGATAAGGAAGGGAAGTATCTTAATGGATTTAGTCAAAGCGTTGAGCGATCAATACCTTAAGCCAGAGCTGCCGACAATGAACGTTGGGGACACAGTGCGCGTAACCGTCCGCGTTAAGGAGGGGAATCGTGAGCGTAACCAGGCATTTGAGGGTACGATTATCGCGAAAAAACACGGCGGCATCAATGAAACGATTACGGTTCGCCGGATTTCGTATAATGTCGGATGTGAAAAAGTGTTCCCGGTGCACTCACCGTCCATCGTCTCTGTAGAAACGGTGCGGAGAGGTAAAGTTAGAAGAGCCAAGCTCTATTACCTCAGAGATAAAGTGGGTAAAAAGGCAAAAGTCAAAGAAAGAATCTAAAAAAAGAGGCAATTGCCTCTTTTTTTATCTGATTATTCGTGTATAATCTAAACTTATAGGTGACAAAAAAAGGAGCTGCGCAGATGAACGAGAATGATATCTTTAATGATGGTGCCGATCCAGATGACACCGCGGTTAAGTCCGAAAGCGGGTCAATGGTATTGCATGACTGGCTGCAATGCATTGTATTTGCTGTTGTGATAGGCATATCTGTTTTTGTATTTATTGGCAGACATATGGGCGTCATCGGGGACTCGATGCTGCCGACGCTTTTTAACAATGACAAGGTGATCATATCAAATCTATTCTACAGACCCAGAAACGGAGATGTTGTCATCTTTGATGTGGTGGAGGACAACCCCTATGTAAAGCGCGTCATCGCAATCGCGGGACAGACCGTAGATATTGACGCGGAGCGCGGAGCAGTGATTGTTGACGGGATTGTGATTGATGAGCCGTATATCGAAGTGCTGACAACCAGGGGCATGGCGATGGAAGGACCTGTCACTGTGCCGGAAGGGTATATATTCGTTCTGGGCGATAACAGGGGCAACTCTACCGACAGCCGGGATGTGCGTGTTGGGTTTGTCGATACACGATATATCCTTGGCCGGGTGCTATTCGTAATATTCCCTGGGGCAGACAGCTTCAATCAACGGGATTGGAGTCGTTTCGGCTTCGTACGGAGCTGATTTTACGATGAGTGAGGAAATGAACATACAATGGTTCCCCGGCCATATGACAAAAGCGCGCAGAATGATCGCCGCGAACATCAAACTTGTCGATGCGGTCTGCGAAGTCATAGACGCGAGGATTCCGTACTCCAGCCGCAACCCCGATCTGGACGAAATGACGGAAGGCAAGCCGCGGCTTATCATATTAAACAGGGCAGATCAGGCAGATGCCGACGCCACAAAACAGTGGGCGGCGCATTTCAGAGGTGCCGGTGCCGTTGTGCTGGAAACGGATAGCCAAAGCGGCAAAGGCGTTTCCGGATTCCCGGCGGCAGTACGCGCGTTATTGCGGGAGAGATTGGCGTATTATGAATCCCGCGGGCAGGTTGGCAGAAAGCTGAGAGTCATGGTGGCGGGGATACCGAATGTTGGGAAATCGTCGTTTATCAACAGAGTGTCAAAGCGAAAAGCCGCGCCGGTCGCGGACAAGCCGGGCGTCACACGCGGGAAACAGTGGATAGTCGTCGACAAAGTTGTTGAATTGCTTGATACACCCGGAGTGTTATGGCCTAGATTTGAAAACCAAACAGTGGCGGAAAATTTGGCATTCACCGGGGCGATACGTGATGATATTTTGGATCTTGAAACACTGGGGGCTAATTTGATGCTGCGGATGCGCGACTTTTATCCAGCGCGCATTGCAGAGCGATACAAAATTGAAATTGATCCCGCAGCGGATGGGTTTACGCTGTTGTCAGATGCGGCGCGGCGACGGGGATTTTTGATATCCGGCGGTGAATGCGACTTATCCCGCATGGCTGCGGTGTTGTTGGATGAATTCCGTGCCGGGAAGCTGGGAAGAATCACGCTGGAGAGATATGACGATGAGCTTGTGGGAGATTGAGCG
>WQVW01000028.1 GCA_009785655.1 Oscillospiraceae bacterium
ATCTCCATACTGCGCTGTTCGGCATTATGAACGATATTGACAACAGCCGTTTTCAGCCCGGAGAACGACATGTCGTAAGGCGCACCGTCAATCACTGGGCGCGGCAACGGGAACAGTGCATCATCCCCCGTTTGCGCGAGGGCATCCAGCACTGGGCCGCCGGGATAGCCTAATCCTAAAGCTCTGGCCGCTTTGTCGAAGCATTCACCGGCCGCGTCGTCCCGCGTTCTGCCGATGATGCGGATATCGGTGTATCCCCGGACATCGGCGATCAATGTGCTGCCGCCGGAGGCGATCAAGCACAGAAACGGCGGCGTAAGTGCCGCATCCGCGATGTAATTCGCCGCCACATGCCCCCTGATGTGATGCACCGGAATCAGCGGAACGCCCAGTGCCAGGGCCAAGCCTTTTGCAAAATTTACACCAACCAGCAACGCGCCGATAAGCCCCGGCGTATATGTCACGGCAATCGCACCTATATCGCTTTTGGACAACCCCGATTTCTTCATCACCGAATCGGCGAGATTGCCAATAACCGCCGCATGATTGCGTGAGGCAATTTCAGGCACCACGCCGCCGTACAGTGCGTGCTTGTCCGCTTGTGAGTATATTTCTTCTGCCAGAACCGTCCGACCGTCTTTTGTTATCGCCACAGCTGATTCATCGCAGGATGTTTCAATTGCAAGTATTATCATGTGATCACCTTTGTCATTATAAGCGCGTCTTCCGGCGGCTGGTCTTGGATTGGATCGAAGTAATTTTTACGTCTGCCCACCGTTTCAAATCCGCTGCTTTTGTAGAGTGCAATCGCGGTTTCGTTACTTTCCCGCACCTCAAGATATATCGATTTGAGGCCGTTGCCTTTTGCGTGGTGGAGTGCCATTTTCATCAGTGCATCGCCAAAGCCCTGGCGGCGGGCGTGTTTATCGACGGCAATACTAAAAATCTCACCCTCGTCATCCGATACGTGCCGCAGGATGCAATATCCCGATGGCTTTTTATCGTCAAAGACAACACAAAAGAACGAATCAGGTCGTAAAAATTCATCTCGAAACACTTCGTACGACCACGGCGGAGAGATTGCTTCACGCTGAATATCATAAAGTACCAGCAGGTCGTTTTCAGTCGCAGTGGTTATCGTAATCATTTCGTGTCGTACCAACGCTTTCCTGCCCGTGCCTCAACCACCAGCGGCACCGATAGCTGTGCCGCGTTTTCCATTTCCACGCGTAAGATTCCGGCGATTTCCTCGGCTTCGGATTCCGGGCACTCCGCGATCAATTCGTCGTGTACTTGTAGAATCAGTTTAGCGTTTGTGTTTTCCAATCGCTTTGAGACGTTTAGCATCGCGATTTTCATAATATCCGCCGCTGTGCCTTGGATTGGCATATTCAGCGCCACCCGCTCCCCGAATGCTCGTGTATTGAAATTGCCTGCGTTAAGCTCTGGCAAGTATCGGCGGCGGCCGAACAATGTTTCAACGTATCCCTGTTCGCGGGCTGTTTCGACAATGCGCGTCATATACTCACGCACGCCGGCGTATTTTTCCAAATAACTCTCAATATACGCCTTCGCCTCATGCGGCTGCACGCCGATGTCCTTTGCCAGCGAGAACGCCGATATCCCGTAGACAATTCCGAAGTTGACGGCTTTGGCACGAGAGCGCATCAGCGGTGTCACATCCCCCAAAGCCACGCCGAATACCTGCGATGCCGTCACCGTGTGAATATCCTCGCCTTGCTCAAACGCCTGCTTCATAATTGGGTCGTCGGCAATATGCGCCAACAGCCGCAGCTCAATCTGCGAATAATCGGCGTCTACCAACAGATTCCCGTCCCCGGCGATGAACATTTTGCGCAGTTCCCCGCCCAGCGCTTTTCTGACCGGGATGTTCTGCAAATTTGGCTCCGTAGAAGAAAGTCTGCCGGTGGCGGTCACGGTCATCTGGAATTTTGTGTGGATCCGCCCATCAGAACCTATCACCTTTAACAGCCCGTCGGCATAGGTAGATTTCAGCTTGGTCAGCTCCCTATAATCCTTGATGAGTTCAATCACTGGGTGCGTGTCGCTGAGATAGTCCAGTACCTCGATATTCGTCGAATAACCGGTCTTTGTCTTCTTCGGTGCGGGCAGCATCAATTTTTCAAACAAGATCACGCCCAGCTGCTTTGGCGAGTTTATGTTAAACGTTTCACCCGCGTGATTGTATATCTCACACTCTGTCTCGGCGATCATATGGGAGAGCTGCTCACCAAATTGCACCAGCGCATTTTTATCTACAAGAAAGCCAGTGTGCTCCATCTCGGCCAGTATGCGGCACAACGGAAGCTCTACATCGTAATATAGCCGCTCTAATCCGAGTTCTTTCAGCTTCTGCTGCAGTGCTTCGCGCGGCGGCGTGAAGTCGTATGAACTATCGGTCGGGGATATCAGGTACGCTGCCAGCGCGGTGTCGAAAATCCACTCACCGGGATCTTCGCCGCGATCCAATCGCTCACGCATGATATCCTTGATGTTATGGCCGACACCTGCTTCCTCCGCCCGCGGTGCGTATATCTCTGCATCCCCGGATTTCGGCGGATGGAGGCCAAATTTTTCAATCAGACTCTTAAATCCAAGTTTCCGGAAGATGGTGAAAGCCTCATCATTATTCGCCTCCCGGCGCAGATTATCTTGAACCTCAAACGCCACCGGTGCGTCACAACAGATTTTTGCGAGGTCGTATGACAAGTCTGCGCTTTCCTTCCCGGCGGATAGTTTTTTTCGCACCGCGTCCTTTATATCCAACGTGTCTAACCTGCCGTATATTTCGCGGATTCCACCGAATCTCTGCACAAGATCCATTGCGGTTTTTTCACCGACACCGGCAACGCCCGGAATGTTGTCGGACGGGTCGCCCATCAACGCTTTCAGGTCGATCATCTTTTCCGGGGTGAAGCCGTATTCCTCAACAAACGCGCTTTCAGTGTAATCTTTCGTTATCGTCTGGCCTTTTTGCGATTTCACATGCTTTATCCGTGTGAAATCCGACACAAGCTGCAACGCGTCTTTGTCACCGGTGACGATCACGCACTCACACCCCGCATCGGTGCATTTTTTTGCAAGCGTGCCCAAAATGTCATCCGCTTCCCAGCCGGATTGTTCATATCGCGGGATATTCAGCGCGTCCAGCACTTCTTTGATCACCGGCATCTGCAATGCAAGCTCTTCCGGCATCGGTTTGCGGTGCGATTTATATTCATCATACTGCTGATGCCGGAACGTCGGCTCTGGCAGATCAAACGTCACACATAACGCATCCGGGGATTCTTCCGCGATCAGTTTCAGCAGTATGTTCAGGAATCCGTACACCGCATTAGTGGGCGTACCGTCCGGCGCGTTCAGGGCACGGATCCCGTAAAACGCGCGATTTATTATGCTGTTGCCATCCAGTGCCATCAGTTTCAAAATCTATGCCCTCCCGGTCGCTTTTGTGAGGATAGTATAGCATAAAAATATCTGCTTGACAAACGCGCTGCATAATGACAAGGCGCATACATGGCTTGACTTTAGACTACGCCAAAGTTTGGGAAAAAGAGAGTCCCCGATGTTCGGGGGCTCTCTCTCATTTAACCTTTTTCAGCCGCGCGCTCTTCAGATTCCCAGCCCCACTCGAAGTTGGGGTCTTTGAATACTTTTGCGTTCATCTCATTGGAATACATGCTGATGGTATTATTGGGGAACTTCTGTTCCATGTGATAGAAGAACTCAGCGGTGGAGTTTGTGATGTCCATTGCTTTTTCTGTTTCTTTCAGGTATTCGATGGTGTATTTTATGGCGCTGTCAGGATCCAGCGGGCAGCCAGCTTTCTGGTGACCCGGGATGACAACTTCCGGCTTCAGCTCTCTTTGCAGCTTCTCAAGTGCGGCAATCCACTCGCGACGTTGCTCTGCACTGACTTCGCAGGTGAACGGGTGCGCTTCGTTAAAGATAACATCACTGCCGTACAGTGTTTTGATCGACGGAATCCACACAACGGAGTTCCACTTCAGGTCACCGATGATGTGCGGAATCACTTCTATACGCTCACCCTCAAGCTCAATATACCCGTCAGTCAGCGGCAGCAGATTCTGGCACTGCTGGCGGCAGAGGTTACCCTCACCGATGATGTCTATCCAGTCATCCAGCTTCGGCTGATACTGGTCGGAATATCCGGCGACTTCATCCGGCAACATATAGCATTTCGCGTTCGGGAATGCTTTCTCGATTTCACCAAGACCCCAATAATGGTCAGGATGTAAATGCGTTGCAAACGCGGCTTTGAGTTCAAGGCCTGTTTCAAGGATCTCGGCGATGACTCTGTGTGCATTCGATTTCGTCCATTGTGTATCGAGTACAACGCACTCTTTCTGACCCATGACGATGACGGACGCCACGCAGAATCCCGGCTCGTCCGCAAAATAGACTTTAGTGGAAAGCTTCCCCGCACCATGACGGGTGAGTATGACTTCTCCCATATATTTTTACCTCCAGATAAATTTTTTGATTAATGCGTATAGTATAATACAAAAATACGCATTCGTCTATAGGTGAAATATTATAAAAGCAAAAAAGGTTGGATTTGTTGTGGCATCCCGTAGGGGAGAACATTGTTCGCCCGCAAAATCCATCGTGTGTCAGCGGGTTCGAGGTGCACATTGTGCGCGCCCACAAGACCAGGTGAGAGGTCGTTTCTCGTCCCTTTCGTGCGTAGAAGGGGCTGTCTGAAAAAAAGGTTGCATAAATTCCGCCCATCGCATATAATAATACTACAAACTGAGCAGGCGATGAATATTTCATGGTGCCGGGCCGCGTGAGGCGGCAGTGGATAGAGCGAAACAGCTCATCTGCGGGACAGTAATTTTGTTCCGTGGGTGCGCTTTTTTTGTGTCTGCGGCTTGGAGGGTATATGTATGCAAAGAGCAAATGAGCAAATCGCAATTCGGGTAACCAGGAACACATTGGTCGGCAACGTACTGCTGGCGGCGTTCAAATTGATCGCGGGGATTTTAGGACATTCCTCGGCCATGATTTCCGACGCCGTGCATTCGCTGACCGATATTGTCAGCACCGTTGTTGTGATTGTCGGCGTCAAACTCGGCAACAGATCATCCGATGACGACCACCCCTACGGGCATGAGCGGTTCGAGTCTGCTGCCGCGATCGTACTGTCCGGCATACTGCTTGTGACCGGACTTTTGATCGGCTACAATGCCGTGATGAATGCCATTGAAATGATTTCCGCCAGCGATTACAAAGTGCTTGCAGTCCCCACCGGACTTGCACTGGTTGCGGCGATTGTGTCGATTGCAATCAAAGAAGCTATGTACTGGTATACGCGCAATGCCGCGAAAAAAATCGGCTCCGGTGTGTTGATGGCTGACGCATGGCATCAACGCGCGGATGGACTGAGTTCCATCGGCAGCTTGCTGGGTATTTTGGGCGCACGACTGGGCTTCCCGGCGGCTGATCCGTTAGCGGGCGTGATCATATGCTTATTTATCGTCAAAGTCAGTCTCAGTGTATTCCGGGACGCGATACGCAAAATGACCGATACGTCCTGCGATGAAGCGACCGAGGCTGAAATTCGCGCTGTGGTGTTAGCGCAGGAAAACGTCCTCGGTATAGATAAAATCATGACGCGGATGTTCGGTGACAGGATATATGTGGATATCGAAATCAGTGTGGATCGTGCCGCATCTCTGATCGAAGCACATGATATAGCTGAGCATGTCCACGACGTGATTGAGAGCCAATTTGAAAAAGTCAAGCACTGCATGGTGCATGTCAATCCGGCAGAGACAACAGCGGATTGATGACTGTGCGTATTCGTAAAATTCTATGATGCAGGGGGCGAACATAGTCCGCCCCCTGCATGTCTGAAAACGGACACTGGCAAAACTGCCTGTGTCCGTTTTTATTTATTATTTGCCGACCAGCCATTGACCAAGATCAAACGCGTTCTGACAATCCTGCGGGAACACATCTTCACGGCGTTGCTTTTTTGCCGGCACATCGAACATTGACATGTGATATTTGTCGTAATCATCTATCTGCCATGTTTCGCTCACTGCCAGGTTTTTGCATTCACCAAACATGCTGCCGAACAGCTGCTTGTATCCCTCAAACTTCGTCGTGTATCCCACAGTGTCGTACATATTCTCCGGGCAGTTTGTTGTGAATACGAATCCGGTCCGTATTTTCTTGTCATACAGTGGAATCCGCTCTTTGTCATAGGACACGTATTGGAACGTCAGCCGCTCTATCAGCTTACGCAATTCGCCTGTCACTTCGCCCATATAAATCGGCGAACCCAAGATAAATGCGTCACACTCGACCAATCCGGACAACACCGGGGTTAAGTCGTCTTTCAACACGCATTTGCCGACTGATCCGCCTGTTTTCAGCTTACAGCCAAGGCAGCCGATGCAGCCTTTGGAATTCAGGTCGTATAGATTCACCATTTCAGTCTCCGCGCCTGCGGACTGCGCACCCTCCAGCGCCTTTTCAAGCAGTGTGTGTGTATTCCAGCCTTTACGCGCACTGCCGTTGATTGCGATTACTTTCATTGTAATGCCTCCTAATTTTTCTTTGATTATAGCAAAGGTGTCGCCGATTTGCAATAATTTTCCGGCTGCAATTGCATAGTGCATCCCTGCAATCAAGACAATTCACTTCCAAGTCGCATTTTTTTTAACACGACGATATACATCGTTCCAAAGCAGGCAACGCCGCCGATGAATTGCGATACAGCCTCTGCAACAAACACACCGGTGGCACCCATGCCGGTCATTGGCAGCAGAATCGTCAGCGGTGCTACGATAAATGCCTTGCGCAGCAGTGAGAAGAGGATGGCATATTTTGTCATGCCCAACCCCACAAACACGGTCTGCGCTGACATTTGCATCGACATAAATACGAACAACCCGAAATATATCCGCGTCGCCGGTATTCCGATGGCAATCAGATATGGATCGCTGTTGAAGATGCGTATAATCGCGCCGGGGAACAGCAGTATCATCAACGATACAACTGCCGTGAAGCTCAGCACCAGCGATGTTTGGAATTTGATCCCACGGCGCACCCGGTCATAAAGCCCCGCGCCGTAATTGAAGCTGATAACAGGTCCTGCCCCGCCGGTAACGCCGAAGAGCGGCATCGCCGCCACTTCACGTAGCGAGTTCAAGACCGCCATGACGCCGATGTACATGTCTCCGCCGTGCTGCTGCAGCATGATGTTGGCCAGTATCGTAGACAGGCTGGAAGTCAAGCTCATAATAAATCCGGACATACCGAGTGCAAGAATTCTGCGCACCCTTGAGGCCAACAGCCTCATGTGAGAGAGCTTGATCCGCAGCATGGCCTTTTTAATCAGGAACCACATGACCCAAGCGGCAGAGCAAAACTGCGCAATCACCGTCGAGAGTGCGGCACCGCGCACACCCATGCCGAGTGGGAATATAAATATCGGCTCCAGTATAAGGTTCACGCCGGCACCGATTATAATAGTTATCATCGCGGTGCGCCCGAAACCTTGGGCGTTGATAAACACATTCATTCCCATCGAAATCATGACAAAAATAGAACCAAGCGAATACAATGTCAAGTATTCGCTTGCAAATGGATATGTATCTTCAGAGGCACCGAAAAGAAACAGCAGCGGCGTACTGAATATCAGTACCAGTGCGGTTACAAGGAATCCGAGAACAAGCAGCACCATAAAGGTGTTGCCCATGATATATTCGGCTTCTGCATCGTCGCGTTTTCCACGGGCGATCGCAAACAACGGCCCGCCGCCGGTGCTGCATAACGAAGCCACACTGGCGATGATGAATATGATCGGCAGCGTCACCCCGACACCGCTGAGTGCTAAGTGCATCGCCCCCGGTAACCGGCCAAGATATATCTTGGATATCAAGCTGTACAGAACATTCACAAGACGCGCCAACGTCATCGGGACAGCCAAACGCATGATCGCCCGAGAGACGCTGCCTTGCGAAAAGTCGGACTTTACGACTTCTTCCATTTTACGCCTTGAGGAGTATCCTCTAAAACAATGCCCATCTCTGTCAGTTTGTCGCGGATTTCATCCGCTTTTGCCCAGTTTTTTTCTTTTCTGGCCGTTTGCCGTTCTTCAATCAGGGCTTCTATCTCCGCGTCAAGTGAGTGGTCGCCTGCGTCTAAGTAAAACAGACCCAATACGCCTGTGAGTTCATCAAACATCTCCAGCGCATGGGCGGCAAATGCTTTTGATGGATTCGGCTCGGCCAATATGCCGTTGCTTTCGCGGACAAGCTCAAATATCACCGAGACAGCGTCGGCGGTGTTGAAATCGTCATCCATTGCCGTGATAAACCGCTCCCGATATCTGGGCAGTGTTTCTATAAAGTTCTTTTCGATTTCCCGCAATTCACCGGAGCCGTTGGCGGCTATAAATTCAAGATTTCCCTTCGCCGTCTTCAGTCTCTCTAACGCACTTTTTGCTTGTAACAAAATATCACCCGAATAGTTCAGCGGACTTCTGTAATGGCTCATCAGCATGAACATGCGGATGTTTTCATAACCATAGGCGTCAGCCGCGTCTCGCACAGTGAAGAAGTTGCCCAGGGACTTCGACATCTTCGTATTATCCACGCTGATAAACCCGTTGTGCACCCAATACCGGACAAATTCACAGCCGTTGCAACCCTCTGACTGGGCGATCTCGTTCTCGTGGTGTGGGAACACAAGATCCTGCCCGCCGCAATGTATGTCGATCGTATCGCCAAGATACCGTTTCGCCATTGCCGAGCACTCGATATGCCAGCCGGGTCTGCCTTGCCCCCACGGGGAATCCCAGCTTGGTTCGCCGGGTTTTGCACCTTTCCATAATGCAAAATCGGTCGGATTTTCTTTGATCTCGCTGGCGTCTACACGCGCTCCGGATTTTAAGTCCTCTAGCGGCTGGTGTGACAATTTACCGTATTCCGGGAATTTCTCCGTCCTGAAGTACACATCGTTGCTGCTTTGATAGGCGAATCCCCGCGTAATCAGTCGGGATACCATATCAATAATCTCTGCGACATTCTCAGTGGCTTTTGGGTGAACCGTTGCCTCTTTCACGCCCAGACCACGGGCATCGGTGTAATATTCCGCGATGTACTTTTCGGCGATTTCATCGCTGGTTTTGCCTTCTTCGTTGGCTCTGTTGATTATTTTGTCGTCGATATCGGTAAAATTCTGCACGAAATCAACTGTATAACCGCGATATTCAAAATATCGCCGCAGAACGTCAAACATTATCAGCGGCCGGGCGTTGCCTATGTGGATGTAGTCATAAACCGTCGGCCCGCAGGCATACATCTTCACCCGCCCCGCTTCAAGGGGGGTGAATGCTTCTTTTTTCATCGTCATCGTGTTGAATAGCTTCATCTTATCGCTCCTTAGGGGACATTAACGGTGCATGCAGTGGGAAATATTATGGCTGCCACGTTAGGTCATTATATATTTCGTAATATTATCATGCGACATTCCGATATCTAAACGCCCACATTTTTCAATGTCTTTTGGGGGGATTTTGCGATTGGGCTTGCGCTTAATTTGCACCAAGCGGATGATGTCGTCAATCAGCGAATCATCTCGCACCTCAAACCCAAGCCACTTGCCGTCGTGCAAAGTTTCGGCAGAATCGTATTCGCTGCGGACAGTTTCCCCGAATGTCGTCCGCTGTTCTTCAAATTTATCGCGCTCTTTGCCGCCGAGTGTAACGCCCACCAAAAAGAACCCGTCACGCAAATGTAGGGACAATAGAGCCTTACCGCTCCGCTTAATGAACAAATTGTTGAAATGCTTATAGGTGGGTTTCCCCTCCGCCCAATTTTCGTCCATTTCGTAGTGAAAGCGAATGTAGCCGATAAGATGTTCCCACGCCGCGCTTGCATCCCCAAGCATAGCTTTGACTTCGCTGTATGGTTTTGTCGGTCTATCCATCTTGCATTTGCCTCCCCTAATATAGATTATCTTTGCATAAACAAAACACCCGCCGCCTGCGGGCGGCACCCTCTTTACTAAAGAAGGCTAAGAGAGCGAACCCACGTCCCAGCCCTCTTTAGTAAAGAGGGTGGCTCCGCAGAGCCGGGTGTTTTGTCACACAGCCAGAATCATTACTGCTCCGTCTTTTGCCGTCAATCCCACCTGGGTTACCGGTTTTGCAAAATTTGCGATGATCTCCGACGCTATCTTATCCTCAATCTCTTTCTGGATAAGCCGCCGCAGATTCCGTGCGCCGTATGTGTGGGAGAATGATTTCTCGGTCAGATAATCAACCACACTGTCGTCATATTTCAATTCTATTGGCTTTTCAGCCATCGCGTCTTTCAACTCGCTTAGCATCAGCTTTGCGATGGATTTAAAATCAACCTCTGACAAATGGTTGAAATATATAATCTCATCTATGCGGTTGATGAACTCCGGGCGCAGGAAGTCGTTCAACGCTTTCACTGCCTTTTCCCTGCCCTGTTCATTCAGTGTGCGGTTGAAGCCGACGGTGCCGTCTTTCTTATCACTGCCGGCGTTTGTCGTCATGATAATAATCGTATTTTCAAAATTCAC